>JBATYU010000141.1:0-1681 GCA_049674245.1 Bradyrhizobium sp.
GGGCGGGACGGCTCGCGAGCCGGGGCAAACGGATCATCCAGCATCGACCAAATAGCTCTGTTCATGGCTCGACCGATCAAACACCCAAAGCCCCGACTCGATCTGGAAGCCGAAGCGCTGACAGCCCTCGAAAAAGCCAGTGCGCTGCCGCACGGTCCGGAGCGGGCCGAGGCGATGAAGCGAGCCGGCATTCTCAGGAATGCGGCCGACATGCATGGATTGCTGTTTCCCAAGCGGGGCACATCTTTGAAAACCTGAGCTTGGCGCCTTCCACAGTGCACTACAGATGCGAGGATAGGGCGTGGCAATTCGATGCCGCGTAAGCGGAATAATTCTTGCTATGTCCGGTACTTGGCGTAGCCTCCTAAGATTATCGGGTATCCGTCTAGGCACCGATAGCTGAGAGTTCTCTGCGCTCCCGCCTGTCAAAGGGAGCGCGTGCGATGAAGAACATTTTGCTCAGCCTGCTCTCAACATCCGACCTGAAGCGCCTTGAGCCGTACTTGAAGCCGACGCATTTCGAACAGCATCAAGTGTTGTTCGAGGCGGACGAGCAGATCCGCCATGTTTACTTTCCGACCGGCGGGGTCGTTTCCCTGGTCGTTACCCTTTCGACCGGAGAAACAGTTGAAGTGGCGATGGTCGGCCTCGATGGCGTGGTGGGCGCGGCCGCGGCGCTCGACGGCAAGGTGGCGTTAAGCCGCGGCATCGTTCAGCTCGGCGGCGAAATCGTGGTGTGCGATATCGAGGCCCTCAAATCCACCGCCTTGCAAAGCCCCAAATTGCTTGCTCTGCTGATCCGTCACGAGCAGACCGTTTACGCCCAGGCCCAGCAGTCGGCGGCCTGCTTTGCAACGCATCAGGTCGCCGCCAGGCTCTCGCGCTGGCTGCTTCGCGCGCGGGATTTGTCGGGCAGCGATACGCTGTCGTTCACCCAGGAGTACCTCGCGCAAATGCTGGGCGTGCGAAGGACCAGCGTAACCGTGGTGGCCCACACCTTGCAGGCGGCGGGATTGATCAAATACGCGCGCGGCAAGATCCAAATATTGAATACGGAAGCGCTGCAGGACAGCGCTTGCGAATGCTACGCGACCGTCAAGTCCCAGTATGGGAAATTGGTCGGTGGAATCGGCCCGAGATAGGTCGGCTCCGGAATCCAGGCCGCCGCGGCCTTCATTCCCGCGCGGGCGGCGGAGGCTTCGTGATCCCCTCGATGAAGAGATCGAGGATCGCTTCGGCGGCGCGCTCGGCTTCGGCCTCAGCGATGCCCCAGCGCGGAAAATGTCCGTCGATCTTCATCCGCGCAAAGCCGTAAACCAGCGCGCGGCCGGCGATCAGCACTGGCTTGAGCTCGCCCGTGCGCAGCGCCCCTTTCGCAAAAGCCTCCGCCAGCATCCGCTCGGTCATGGCGATCAGTTCGGCATTGTCGCGCGACAATTCGGCGGCCCCGTCGTGATCGAAATAGCGGCCGCTCGAGATGATCTCGAAATGGGCGGGATTGCGCATTGCCCAGCGCAGATAGGCAAGGCCAAAGCCGCGATAGCGGCTTAAGGGATCGTCGGCCGGCGCTTCCGCGAGAGCTGCTGCGATCTCGGCCCGGAAGCGGCGCTGCGCTTCCGCCGCGACCGCCATCATCAGTGCGTCCCGGCTTTCGAAATGCCGGAACGGCGCGCCCGGCGAG
>JBATYU010000142.1:0-3261 GCA_049674245.1 Bradyrhizobium sp.
CTCATGCTGAGTTCTTCTCAGTTTGACCCGGAGCGGAAGCCGCACGTTCTCCGGTAGGCGATAACAGAGATTAGTGTGTTTGCCGTGACCGGCGCGACTGCAAAGCGAGGACCATCGCGTCGGCGGCTGCGCGGTCGGCTCGGACGTGACTCGGTCTATGCTCCTGATGCCGTCTTGCTCGTCCAGAGCCGCGCCACCGCGTAAAGCGATAAGCCCGATCCAAGGCAAGCCGGAATCGCGGACCACAGCCACGCTGTGTGTTCGGGTTGCAAGCTGACGATGATCACGCCCTGCCCCGCAGCAACGCCTGCACCGATCACTGCGATTGCCCAAGCTGGGCTGATAGCGGCGGAATTTCCGCTTATTAGGGGACCTAGTACGAGCGGACCGAATGCTAGCTGTGCACAAAGACACGCGAGCTGCAGGTTAAGAAACCGACCGCTGGTGAAGCTCAGGGCCGGATTGTCATTTAGCACGAACAAAGCGATCAGCATGACCACGCAGAGACTGCTGCCTGCAATTATGGCGCGCCTCCTCGCGAGAGCCTCGTTGGACGGCTGCGCCCGTTCCGGCGCCAAGCTTGACCAGACAGCTGGGATAATGTCGTACCGAATAGTTGCTAAAATTGCGGAAAACATCGCACTGCTCGTCAACACAGCCATCGCAATCACGCTTACGAGCAAGAGCCATGAGGCCACATCCGCTAGGTCGTTCTGCTGCGAAGCAAGCCGCACAATGAAAGATCGCAGGACGTCGGCGCCGCCCGGCGTGTTGGTCGCGAGTACTGCGATCGTTCCGAACATGCATATGAGCAGCCACAATAGGGCGCTGGCGCTAGCGTACATCGCTAGTACTCGTGCAAATGTCTCCGGGGTTCGGCCGGTGTCTACGCGACCCGAATGCGGATCAATCTCCAGCGCTGTTATTCTGAGCCAGTTCGTCGTGTCGACAATCGGATAGAAGATCGGCAGTAGGACCAGAGCTAATAGGCCCGAAATCGATGTTTGCGTCTCAGCCCGCAAGGCGGAGACGCTCTCGGTGATCACGGCTGTAACGCCTTGGGCATACAGACCAATTAGAGCGATAACGAGCGTGGTCGCGGCCAGGACCGCTATGAGTTCATTGACGATCCTCGAAAACCTGCGGAATAGGCGGGCGCCGAGTGGTTCGATATCAGTGGCTTCGCCGGAGACCAGACTTCGGAACGGACTAGTGTCGATGTATCGCGATCGTCGATAGATCAGCACGATTGCGCAGCACGCCGCAAGGACGGTCACTGCGAACGTGCCCTGCGGCGGCATTTGTCCAGCCGACGAAATCAGCATGTACAAAACAATGAGGGTCGATCCGATCAATCCAAAATACAGAATTCCAAGTTGCGCCTGCGCCGAACGCATGGCCCCGGAATTCCCGGCCGGTATTGTGTACAGCAGCATCAAGCCTAAAAGACCGCATGCAATCGGGAACGTGGTGTTTAGGCCGCCCGGCAGGATCGGCTCTACCAATGACGCGGCGCCGATCGCTGCGCTGGCGATCAAGCCCGCAAAAGCGCAAACACTCAGCGTCGCCGCGATCAACTGCACGCGTGCATCGTTGCCGTGTTGCCGTGCGATGAAGCCTGGGACGGTGACTGACCGATCGTGTTCGAGTGCCTGGCTCATAAAGGCGCGCATTGGCAGTCGCAGCCTGTGGATCAAATACAGACCCGCTCCGAACATCGCCGAGAAGATCATGGCTCGCCAGAATTCGCCCTTGGCACCCCAGCTAAATAACTGGCCGAAGGTCGCAATCTGTAGAGAATAGGCGATGCAACTATTCCGTACGACGCCGGGGGGCGTGTGCTCGGATGCAACGAAGTACTCTCGCGCTCGGGCGTATACTCCACGGCCCAAGAGATAAAGTGGGATGCACGAAATCCCGACGCAGGCAATGAGAGCGAGTAATGCAAAGCTCATCATAAGAGCTTTAGGATTGCAGGTAACTGGATTTCGAGCAATAAAGTCGATGATCCCTTGGTGATGGCGCTGGGGAGGAGGCCTGTGCAGAACGACCGTAATTATGTCGGCAGCTTGTGGGTAGGAGTGGTAGCAGTCATCGCCCTCCTCTATTGCAGTCCCGCCCGTGCTGACGCGCGTGTCATTTTATTGCGGGGTTGGTTCGGCGTATTCTCCACTGGTCTGGACGAGATCGCCGACGCGCTCAAAGCCAAGGGCATCCGGGCGGAGGTAGCTGGTCATCTGTATTGGAGAAAAGCCGCAGACGATATCCTGCGCGAGCGCGCCGAGGGCAAGACCGACGCGCTTGTACTGGTGGGCCACTCGCAGGGAGCCAACAACGTCATTGATATGGCTCGAGTACTTGAGGCGAAAAATGTGCCCGTTGCGTTATTGGTCACGCTCGCTCCATACAGGCAGAATCCCATTCCAAGCAACGTCATGCGGGCGATCAACTATTACCAATCTACTGGTTGGGGGGCTCCGATCACGGCCGGAACTGGTTTCCGAGGCAGGTTATCTAATATCGATGTGAAGGAAGACTCGACTGTTTCCCATATCAATCTCGACAAAAGTACTCGCGTTCAGGCCGAAATTGCGCGTGAGGTCGGGGCGGTCGTCAAGGCCAACTAACCTGCGGACGCGCGGTGTCGCTGACGCGAGTTCCCGCGACGTGTCGCGGGCTGGCGAAGTACCGGCTGCCGCTGGAGCGCATCCACAGCCCGCCCACACCTCTCGACACAACCGGCGAATTGACACAATTTGGTAACCGGGAGTTGGGGGCAACGATGCCGCTCACGCGGGGTCGGACCATAGGTTACGACGCCATCCGGATGACGTTCGAATTCACGATGATGGATGACTAGGCCAAGGTCGTCGACTGCGAGATCAGCAGCGGGGCGATGAATCATCTTGCCGGCACCAGAGGCATGCTGCCTGCTGAAAGAAAAGCCCAATTTTTGCACCTGCGGGACAGGATCGAGCGCATTGCGTCTGAACTTTTTGACGGAATGCCGATGCTACCAGGCGGGAAGATCCGCATCTTCTACCATCATGTTCGGTAACACGAGCTGCGCTGTCATACGCCCATGTCCAGACGCTACTTGCCAACGCAGGCGTAGCAAATGTCACTCTGCCGAAGCAACGCACATGATGCGAGCCGGGTAAGGCAAGTTTTGCGGTCAGGGCGACGGAGACGATGCGGTCCGCGCAGCAACCTTCGAGCAGGCTAGCCCTTGGTTACGATCGGGGCCGGGGCCTTGCCAAC
>JBATYU010000143.1:0-1747 GCA_049674245.1 Bradyrhizobium sp.
GTGAAACAGCAACAGGCTGCAATCGAACGCATCGAGGATGAACTGATTTTCTGCCGCCTCGTTGCGTGGATTGATCGGACACCAGACGGCTCCGGCGCGCGAAATGCCGAATACGCAGGCAAAGGCGATCGGATCGTTGCCGGACAGGATCGCGACTTTCTCCCCGGGGGTAACGCCGGAATTGGCGAGTCCGCGTGCGACCCGATAGCTAAGGCGTTGCACGTCGCCATACCTCAGGTCCTTTCCGTCCATGGTTAGACATGGAGCATCAGCACCAAGCGACGCTCCCTTATCCAGATAGTCGACAAGCCGCATGGACTACCTCCCGGAGAGAAGGCGGGTGGTGCGGTCGGACGCGCCACCCGGTTGCGTCAATTGTGGACCGTTAGAATCGGGTTCATTACCAGTCCGAAGCTTCGCAACTGGCCTAACAGTTCCCGATGCCCGAACGCCTGACAGGCGGAGGCAAAGCCAACCTTCTTGGGAGCCGTCTGCAGCAGCGAGAAGGCGGCGTAGGCCTGCAGCATTCCGGTCTGCTTATAGTTGCAGTTCCCGTGGATCACGCAATGGGCGCGACCAAGGGGTCCCGACGCATAGACGGAGTCGATCGAGGTATTGACGCGCGGATTCTCGCGCGGCGGCATGGTCGCTTGCAGCGTTGCTGCGATGTCGGCCAGGGCCTTCTCCTGCTGGTCGGGCGGGAGCGGCTTGATTTTCTCTTTCACCATCTCCTGGGTTTGAACCACGCCCAACATAACGTCGCGCTGCATGACGCCGCCGAGCACCCTGCAGTTGGACACGCGCGGATCGTTCTTGAACCAGACCGGATGCGCAGTGCCGCCCCATGGCACGGCGATGGCGCCCTCATGCTGACCGGGAACGTTGACCTCGAAATTGGCAGTCACATCCCATTCAATAAATTTGTTCTGGACGAGATAGTACCAGTTCGCTTTGAGGATGGTGAAAATCGTCTGCGTCGAGGCATAGGTCGGGAACCCCTTCCATAGTACCAGGATGTCGAGCGTATCGAGGCCCGGCGTTTCGAGGCATATGTTCGCTGCGATTTCTCCCGTTGTGTACATCTGCGCGACGTTGGGCGCGAGCAGCAATCCTTTCGCCGCGAATTTTGTTCCCCAGCGCTCCTGCGCCAGCAGCACCCAGTCCTGTTCGCCGGTCGTATCGGTATAATGGCAGCCGGTCGCAAGACAGGCTTCGACAACTTCCGCCCCATACTTGATAAATGGGCCGACCATATTGCTGACGACCTTCGCGTCCTTGAACAGCTTAGTCAGCGCTTCGACTGTGTGCTCAACCTCGGCGACTTCGTAGTCCGCGGTTTCGATGCCGGGAATTTTATCGACAACGGCCTTCACTTTGGCTGCGTCGCGGCCGGCGGCAATAAAGGGAATGTTGTATTCCCGCAGATATTCGCAAACCAGACGTCCCGTGTAGCCAGAGACGCCATAGACGACGACGGGTCTTTTCTCGCTCATGTTCATATCCTCCCGAATTTCTATTCTTTGCGTTTGGCGATTTACATGCCCATGCCGCCGTCGACCGGCAGGCCGGCACCAGTGATGAAGCGCGCCTCGTTGGAGCAAAGGAAAACAGCGGCGTCGGCCATGTCGCTGACCTCGGAAAATCAGCTTTGGGGTGCGCCACGTATCCACGGCGAACTGCTCAAGCTTGGGCTTAGCGTCGCTCAATCAAGCGTCGCCAAGTACATGGTCAAGCATCGTGGGCCTCC
>JBATYU010000144.1:0-3941 GCA_049674245.1 Bradyrhizobium sp.
AGCGCCGGCAGCATGCAAAGGCGCGCGATGACGGTCAGCAGCCAGCCGGCGAGTGCGGCTGGACTGCGGATCGTGCCCACGCGCCGGTACACGACGATGAGTGCTTCTTGCACCACATCTTCGATGAACGAGGTGCGGTGGCAAAGGCGCCGGGCATAGCGTCGAATGTCCGGCTGCAGCGCCACCAATAGCTGTGTCAGCGCGTGCCGGTCACCCGACTGTGCCGCGAGCAAGAGATCGTCTGATACGCGCGCCAAGGCGGTCACCCCTTCAGTGGCTCGCGCCCGGCGATGGCGCAGGCAGGGCAATAGCCGAACACGCCGGTGACCAGCGTCACCACACCCGCACCGCTGAGCAGTAGCCCGAGCGGCGAAGCGTGCAGCGCAACCACGCCGCAGATGAGCATCAAGCCCCCGCCGATCAGCCTAGCCGCGCGCTCCCACCCGCCAACATTCTTCCTATACCACATGGTTCTATGCTCCGGTTCGTGACGCGCCGCTATGGCGCATTCACCCAGACAAGAGGGCGCAAACCCGGCGCCGGGGTCGCGGCACAAAAAATAATTTGAGGGGGTGGCAGCTTCAGCAGGCTAGCGTGGGCGTCGGGCGCGGGCCTGGGCCGCTGAGGAACGCCGGCATCGGGTCGCCGGCCAGCAGCCATCATTTCACGACGCCAAAGTGGTTGCCCAATTCCGATCGACCATTTGGCGACCGCCCAATGACAATCACCATGGTCCAAATCCAATTGCGCGATTGCGACTATGCGATTGCGATGCCTGGAATGGCCCATCGGGCCGTACCCGGGATTGATCGAAATGGCTGCTGCCATCGAAGGGCAACCGGACCACCCGCGACATTCGAAAGACGGCCGCCGGCCAGAATACGACAACCGCCGCCGCGGTCGCCCAGCCGTCCTTGGTGCGCTGACTATCTTGTGCGCCCGACAATGTCGCAGCCCTGGTCGATATGGACTGCGCGTCTAGCGCCAGTTGCTGGCAAGTGTAGCTCTGATAGGCAACCGGCGACACATACGCCGGCGTGATGTCGGCAGCGGAAGACGCGCAGCCACCTAGCGCGGCGCCTAGCGCCACGATTCCCAGAATTCGCATTTCACTGATCCCCCGACCAGCCAGCATCCAACCGCAACCTGGGGTCGAAGGTAAGGGAGAACGCGCGAAAGCCGCCCGCGAGGGCTAAGGCCTAACGTCGTACAATCGCTTCAACCGCTCGGTGATGATGTCACAAAAGCTCTGCAGTTCGGCCTTATTGAACACGGAACCGGCATCGACCCCAAAAGTCAGCATCGAATTCCATGGATTTAGACCGTAGACGGTTATGGTGACTCCTCGCTTGGGCCAACCGTCCATGTTGCTCAAGTCTTGGAGGATCATCGCCGCCAATTCTTCGGCTGTTTTCTTTTCTTTGGTCATCGCGTCCTCCATTTCAGGGCAACGCGTTCGCGGTCATTTTCCCTTCGCCATCAGCCCGAGATAGTTCCCATGATTATCAATCGAACACCACGCAACCTTTACCGCACGTGGCAATTCGCATTAGGTCGTCGGTGGACGCATTCATTCCGGGAAGCGTTATCCGAGCGCCCGTAGCGCCGGCACAGGTTGCAATCTTCATCAGATCAGCAACGCTCCGCTGGCCGCCGCTTATGGTGAAGCCGCCCCCGCAAGATGCAATCTTCATCAAATCGTCGGTCCTAAGGTGATCGAAGCCGCTCATTGTTTGGTCCCTGTTTATTCGACAACCTAGCGCAACCTCCGCGCGCGCGAAACCTGCCCGTGAGGGATTGGCTACTGAGTGCAGTAAAAACTAGGTCGTTAGGAGGCCTAGCATGGCGTTGCAGGCTTCTTCGGCCTCACTGAGCGTTTTAAAGGGCGAGCCTATAACCCTCACGGCGCACCTGTTCTGATGGATCGGCCGCCACGACGCCACGAAGCCGGTGCGTCCGTGAAGGCCCGGACCTGTGCGGCTCTCATAACCGATCACGAACGAGAAGCCATTGCTGCTCCCGTTCCATATTTCCATGTCCTCGAGGGGACTAACGACGCGTGTGAACTGCATGGCCATCTCACCGCGCTCTAGGTGAGCGGTTTGGCGAGTTGCTGATCAAACGCTCTTCCAAGGAGGGTTCCCAGAACGGCAGCGTGATTATGCCCGCTATCCACGCCGAAAATTCGCACTTCCCCTTCGCCCTCAGCCCGAGCCGACCAAGGTGGCGGCCGCGGCGGTTTGAGTCGATGGCCTGATAATGGGGGCGTGGGCTTCAGATATCCGGGCCGCCTCGCTTCGTGCCGGCGGCCCTTGTTCGTTTCACACCGCGGGGGCAGAGCTGAAGCCCGTCGGCTTAGCCCGGCGGGTTTTTCTATTGGCTTTGGCGGGCGCGGCAACCTGTTGACTCTCGCCTTCAGGCCGATGCCTTTGAGGCGCCGCCGGTGGAACCGGCCGCCCAAATCTGGCGGCCCACCGCTGCTCGAACCTTCTTTGAAGGTCCAGAGGGATGTCGCACATACCCACCTCCGGGTTCGCGGTCCTGCCCCGGCACTACGGCCCTTAACGCGCTCGGAGCTCTAAAGGTCCGAAACGGCGCCGCGGGGAATCAGCATCGGACGCCCATGAGGTGGCCGGGATCGACCGGCAACATGACAGCCCGCAAATCCCGGACTCACCAGCGGCCTTCCCAGAGTCGTGCAGGGCATTCTGGCGCGGGCTTCGGTCCCCGCGCTTTTCCCGGACTGCTGATCTTCCAATTCAGTGATCGCGGGTCTACGCCCTGACTACCGATGCGCCGACAAAATGCGCCGACGAATGCGACGCCGAGTCCGCTCGCGCGTCTTGATGAGTGCCCGCACCGCGACGCGCACCTTCGATCTGCAGCTCGCCATTGCCACCCTCCGATTACCCGCTCCAGCTTTATGTCGAGATTGGAACGGAATCCGAACGCTTCCGGTAGTGCATGGCGGCAACAGGCCGGCCCTTTTTGCGGCTCTCGGCGAGACGCCCGAGTGCGGCAATCGATTTGCCAACACAGTGCCGCCACGGGCGTTTTTCGAAGATCTGCAGATTGAGCTAAGTACTTGATTTCGTGGTGCCGCAAGAGGGATTCGAACCCCCGACCCCGTCATTACGAATGACGTGCTCTACCGACTGAGCTATTGCGGCGTTAGAGCCTTTTATTTGACGCGTTTTCTTGACGCGTACCGGTACCCACTTCACTTGAAAACGCTTTGGTGAAGCGCGCCCGGCGATGAGCGCAGCGCGTGTCACCTGATACCGGGCACGGCCCGGATTGGCAAGAAAAACGCTGGTTCAAACGGCCTCGTTACGCGCCACAGCGGGACAGAAAACCGCGCCAGCCGACGGCTTGCGCCTTGGGGCCGATTTGTTCGGCAAATTCGTCGGCAAACGCTTCCTCGTCGATCCCGGGATCGTCGGGGGCGCGGATGATCGGGATCACCACTGGGATCGGCGTCGTGCTCGCCTTGGAAAGATCGGCGCGGGCGCGGAACAAGGGCGCTGGCGTGACGGGCGGCGATTCCGACGGCCGGGGTGACGGTTCGGGTGGCGTTGCCGGCGCAGGCTCGATTGCAACCGCGGGCGGAGCGTTGTCTTGAGCAGCAGGTGGCGTCGGCTGCGGCGATGGCTCGCGCGGCTCGGCCGGACTTTCACTTGCGCCCGCCATGCGATGCGGTGCCGGCGGCGCCAGCATCGCTTCCTCGAACGGAGAAGATTCGATCGTGGCAGCCTTGTCCGATGGCAATGAAGCGACCGGCGTCTGCCATTGAAATGCGTCGAGCCGCCCGGATACCGGCGATACCGGTCTCCACGTGTCGGAAACATAGCCATCCGCGGTCCAGACCGGATCGTGCAGCGCCCGCACCGCGCGCAAGGTCCACGCCCGCGCCCGCCCGCTGTCGCCATGTTCGGTGCGCT
>JBATYU010000145.1:0-7958 GCA_049674245.1 Bradyrhizobium sp.
GCCCCACCGCCACCGCCGGCGCTAACGCGCGCCGCGCCCCCGCCAGCACCAGCGCCTCCGCCTCCGCCGCCGAGACTTTCTCTTCCGCGCGCGGCCTGTGCCTTGGCAGCTTTGCCAGATTGAATATTGCCCATCGCACTGTCCCGCTTGGGGCTGCTGCCGGCAGGACGGTTTGCGCCAGGTGATGGCCGGTTACCGGCGTCTGGCCGGTTACCTGTTTTTGTCTTGCCGGTTGGCCGGTCGGCCGTGTTGGGGCGGTTGGCCAGCTTATCGCCGCCAAGGTTGGCACCGCCACTGCCGGGCTTGATGACCTGTTCGCCGCTGCGGCCGCGGAAATCCATGCGGTCCTGGCTGCCCGCACGTATATTGTTGTTCGCGAACTTCTGCTGAACGCTGGTGTTGCCGTACTTCACTCCCTGACGGTGAACGGGATTGTGCTGCCAATTGTTGCCGCTGCCGATATTGTTGATGTTGACCGGGCGGTTGATATTGATGTTGTTGCCGCCCCAATTGACGCCGCCGCCCCAGTAGTTGCCGCCTGATGTCCAGCGCCCGAGCGCGTAGCCTGCGCCGAATGCGATCCCCGTTGCGAGGATCGCACCCGGCAGATAGCCGAGCGGTGGCGCAAAGTAATATGGCGGATAGTCGGGATAGCCCCAGTCACCGTAAACGACGGCGGGATCGTAATACGGCACATAGACCGTATCAGGCACGGTCGGTTCGATGACGATGACTTGCTTATTGGCCTGCTGTATGACCGAGACTTTCTGTTCCTTGGTCGAGGTCAACTTGTTGATGGCCTGGGCCTTGGTGCGC
This sequence comes from Bradyrhizobium sp., assembly GCA_049674245.1. GTDB lineage: Bacteria > Pseudomonadota > Alphaproteobacteria > Rhizobiales > Xanthobacteraceae > Bradyrhizobium. Next base: position 817 of record JBATYU010000145.1, read on the forward strand.
AGGCGTTGAACCGCGTCCATGACATCAGGCTGCTGCGCCAGCACGGCGTCGCCGAGCTTCTGGGTCCAGTCGAGCCTTTCGCTCATCATGGCGAGCACCGATGGTGTCGCGGCCAGCGATTTGACGCTGTCATCCCAGCTTTGCTTGTCGACGGCAGCCTTCAGCTGATCACCCTTGAGGGCCTTGTTCGCCGTCGCCCATCGATCCGCCTGCACGACCTCCAGCGGATAGGTCGAGGCCATCAGAACTTCGGCAAGCAGCGCGTCCGGATAGAGCGCGATCGGAGCAACGAGCTGGTCGAGCTCGGCGGCCTTTAGCAATTGTTGCGATTGATCGGAGGCAGGTGGTGACGCGGTCGTCTGCGCTTGCGCGGCTGCTATTTGCGGCACCGTCAACAGGATTGCCACAATGATTGATCGCGTCGTTGACATATTCATGTGCGCCTCCGCGTCAAGCAAGGTCATTTTGCTACTTTCGCACGGGGCGTCGTGTATTGATTCAGGTCAATCTGCCGCTCTGATCATGGCTCTAGATTTGGTCTCAAGCCAACAGTTTCTAAGCCGAAATGCTAAGCAAAATCAGACCTGAACCCGGAAGCGCAGCACTGATTTGCATCAAAAGAAGCGCCTGCGCCTTGTCGCATTGATGCAAATCAACGCGCTGCTTCCGCGTTGATGATCGGATGTTACGAGCCTGGTGGAGAACCAGATCATGAAGGTCGTTTCCTTAGAAAAAGCCATTGCCATGATCCCCGACGGCGCGAGCGTCATGATCGGTGGATTTATGGGCGTGGGAACGCCGGAACGTCTGCTTGACGAACTGGTGCGACAGCGCAAATCCAATCTTTTCGTCATCGCCAACGACGCTGCAGTGCCGGGAAAGGGAATTGGCAAGCTGGTCGACGCAGGGCTGGTGACCCGCATGATTGCGAGCCATATCGGCCTCAATCCCAGAGCGCAGCAGCAAATGATGGCGGAGAAAATGACCATCGATCTGGTGCCGCAGGGAACACTCGCCGAGCGGATCCGCGCAGGCGGCTGCGGTTTAGGCGGCGTTCTGACGCCGACCGGCGTCGGCACTACCGTCGAACAGGGCAAGCAGAAGATCGAGGTGGACGGGAAAACCTATTTGCTTGAGACCGCCCTGCATGCCGACTTTGCGTTAGTTCATACGTTTCTGGCCGATTATCTCGGCAACCTTGCCTATGCGCTCACGGCACGCAACTTTAATCCGGTGATGGCGATGGCTGCCGACACCGTCATGGTCACCGCCGAAAACATCGTTCCCGTCGGCGTCATCGCACCGGATCATGTCGTGACCCCAGGACCGCTCGTCGACTATCTCATTGCCAACGGGTGAAACCATGGACGCACAAACCACTATCGCCAAGCGTGTCGCCCTCGAACTGCGCTCGGGCATGCTCGTCAATCTGGGCATCGGCATTCCAACGCTGGTTGCAAACTATGTTCCGGCCGACCTCAAGGTTTTCTTTCAATCCGAAAATGGATTGATCGGCACGGGCTCTATTCCGGAACAGGGCATGGAGCATCCGTTGCTCACCGATGCCGGCGGGCGCCCGATCAGTGCGCTTCCCGGTGCATGTACGTTTGACAGCGTCATGTCGTTCGGCCTGATCCGCGGCGGCCACGTCGACATGACGGTGCTGGGCGGTCTCCAGGTCGACGGCCGGGGACACCTCGCGAACTGGACGATCCCCGGCAAGATGGTCCCGGGGATGGGCGGGGCCATGGATCTGGTGACCGGCGCCAAGCGCGTCATCGTCGCGATGCAGCACGCCGCCAAGGGGAAGTCGAAGATCGTGAAGAAATGCAATCTGCCGCTGACCTCGGCCAGAACCGTTGACCTCGTCGTCACCGACATGGCGGTGATCGGATTCCCTGATGGCCGCGCTACCTTGATGGAGACTGCGCCCGGCGTAAGTGTCGCCGACGTGATCGCCAATACGGAAGCAGAGCTCGTTGTGCCCGCCAAGGTGCCGGAAATGGCGATTTGAGCCGAGAGCCGGCCCGCCGCGAGTCAAAACCGCAGGAGCGCACGATGCGGGTATTCAGCGACTTAAACGAGCTCAAGGCCGCTGTCGGCACCGAGCTCGGTGTCAGCGATTGGATCGAGATTACCCAGGATCGCATCAACAAATTCGCCGAGGCGACCGGCGACGAGCAATGGATCCACGTCGACGTGGAACGCGCAGTACGCGAGTCGCCCGGCGGGAGAACGATTGCGCACGGACTGCTCTCGCTTTCGCTGATCCCGATGTTCATTCGAGGGATCGTCGGGGTGAAAGGCCTGAAAAATACGCTGAACTACGGCGCCAACAGGATTCGCTACCTCACCCCGGTCCCCGCTGGCTCACGTCTGCGAGGGCGTGTCGCCGTCACGGCGGCAGAGGATGTGCCGCCTGACGCGCTGCGCGTCACCTACAAGGTGACTATTGAGATCGAAGGGGGGAAGCGTCCCGCCTGTGTCGCAGAGGTGATCGGTCAGCATTATCGCTGAATTGCCCCCGTTCCCGACGCCTTCGCCAGCATCAAAAGAAAAGGCCGCCACTAGGGGATGACGGCCCTTCACTTCGGTGCTGCCTTGGGGGACCTTCAGCACCACTTCCAGCGGGGGGTGGATACGCTGGATGAGAATTGATAGGCGCTAACTAGTCGACCTTGATTGATCCAAATCAACCGATAACTAATCATTGCCACCAGCAACGGCCTACAATTGCAGCGTGAGGTGGGAACTCCCGGACTCACGCCTCGCACTAAGCTGCAGGCCGCTCTTCTGAAAAATCTTCAACATCTGCCTGTTGTCAGGCAGCACGTCAGCAACCAATTCACGCAGGCCGGAGCGACGCGCAATCGTAACAAGATGGCGCATCAGCTTGGTCCCAATGCCTTGCCCCTGATATTTGTCGACCACGGCGAACGCCAGCTCGGCCTGTCCCGGGGCGACAACGATATAACGGCCACCGCCGACGATGACCGGCCTGCCGTCTTCTTCCCCCACTGCGACCAGGGCGACGTGATTGACGAAATCCACATTGACGAAGAACGAGGTTTCCTTTTCGCTGAACTCGCGTTTCACGGCGAAGAAGCGGCGGTAGAGCGATTCCGTGCCGATGCGGCCGACCGCCGCGACGAGATCGTCGCGGTCTTCCGGTCGAAGGGCACGAATCTCGACCCGGCGCCCGTCTCGCAGCGTCTCAATTTCCGAATACTTGGCTAAGTCGGGCATAGCCGGCAATTCTCCTCGACGGACACGAACGCATCAGGCGGCAACGTCTAGGGCGCACACCTTGTATATTTGAGCGTCATTCCCGGGATATCAGGGAACAGCCTGTCCAAGTTGTTGTCGTCGATAACTTTCAGGTTGAAGCGGACGTTCTGGTTCATGATGGTGCTCGCGCAGGCCGCACCCAGTTCCAGATTGTCGCCGTCCTGCTTCCTCGAAGTTATCGTACATCGAGCGGCTTTTCCCCTGATCCGGCTTCCTTCAATGATGAAGCCCGAACCGAACAGGTCCGAAAGCTCGGCAAACACGACCCCGTTGCCCTTCTTTGTGAACACCAACTTGCACAGGTCAGCTTGTGATGCCCAGGCTCCCGTCAGTTCGATCGCGTGAGACTGGACCGGCAGCAGGATGCCCGAGAAAAGGAGCATGGCGCTTATCGCTAGCAATCGACGCGCAAACATTATCGTTTCTCCAAAACGTAAGGGATTGAAGCCAAATAGGGGTCAGTGGCCTCCGAGCACCAGCACCTTCAGCGGCAGAACGATCGCCTGCAAGCGAATGATCAGCGCATGCACCAGAGCCACGGTATCGACGATATGCAGGTAGATTTTGGTCAGAAAACCAATGTCCTTCGATTGAAGCAGTTCATGGTTGTTGGAATAGACATTGGCGATGCAGCTACTCCCGGGGGGAACGTTATCCAGTACGCCGGGATAGAGGGGTTCGAGGAAAGCCAGGACGGTTCCGGGCGGACCGATCTTTTGCAGCTCGGTCAGCTGATTGGTCTGGATGATCTGGCCAGCGGCGATGACATCCTGCACCTGGGTGACCACGAGCGGAATAATGGTCATCGGCTTGCTGACGCAAGTCGCCTCGGCAACCATGCCGACCTTGAGTATCTGCGCTTCGATCTGGTTGAATCCCGCAAAGAGCCTGCTCTCGCCCGCGGCCTCCGGGATGAGGATGCCCGCCGCCCTGGTTACAGGCGCCGGCTGCACGATGTCTCCGACCCGCAAGACGAACTGGTCAACCCGCCCGTCGACACCGGCATAGGTGACCATTTTGTCGAGCTCGACTTGAGCTGCGGCGAGGTCAGCCTCGGCGCTGGCCTTCTGCGCAGGCAGAACCGACGAAATGCGCGTTTCCGCCGATAGCTTGGCTGCCGCCGCGGCATCAACGGCTCCCTGCCGTGTCGCCACGAGGGTCTGGAGCTTTTCGATCTCGCGCGCGGCAACGATGTCGGCGTTACGCTGCTGCAAGGTCGTCTTAGTCCGCAATTCATCCTGCGCCTGCCCGAGGGCGCCCTTTGCTTCGTCGAGCTTGCCCTCGCTGGTCTGGATGTCGGCCTTGGCCGTTATCATCGCAGCTTCTACTTCGGCGATCTTGGCGCGAGCGGCCTTGACCGCCGCTTCCTGTCGCGTCGTGTCCATCTTGAATAAGGGGTCGCCCTTCTTCACCTTCTCATTATAGCCGACATAAACTTCCGATACCCGACCGCCGACCTCGGGAAAAATCGAAATGGTTCGAAAGAGCGAGGTGACGTTGGTCGACGAGGGATGGTTGTAGAGCACGACCGTTATCAGGAGCACGGTCAATATCAGGCACGTCGTAATACCGTAGCGAAGCTCATACCAGACCGAGAAGATCGTGATCTCGTGGCCGATGCGCCTGCCCTGCACATAGCGCCGGAACAGATAGTCCGGGAGGAGCGTCAGCATTGAACACAGCATCAATTCAAGCACGGGCGACCCCTTTCCGATCCTGACGGGGGTGATCAGCGGGTACGGCCTTCGGCGGATTGGAGTCGGATTGATCAGCGGGACTGCCGGCGGCTTCCTGCCCGGCAATGGTTTCCACTGAACTTGCGATGCTCTTGAACGGCGTCAGGAAGTCGGGAATGTCGATGAAAGCCAGCAGGATCGCCGCAAACCAGAAGAGATGCTCGTGCGTAAGGAGAGCGAGCAAACAGAGCAAAGCGACAATATCGAGCTGAACTTTCTTCGATTTGTGCGCCATTCTTTCCGGCAGCGAATGGATCGTCAGGAAGATGACGCCGGTAAGCACAATGCTCGCAACGACAAACACCAGCGTAACATTGAAGAGCACGTCGGTGTCGCCCGGCGCCGTGATGAAGAATGGCAGGTTGTGTGTCGCTATTGGATTGGGTGCGACTGTCATAGGCGCTCTCTCCGCAAATACGAACAACGCTAACTACTTAAGGAGTGCGTCGGTTCTCGTTCGTCCGTTGATCCAAGTCAACCCCAGTCGCAGCAAATCGATGCGTTCTCGGAAGCGCGATCCGGCGAACTCATTTCCGGCTCCCGTTCAATCGATAATATGATAACCGCCGTCGATGTAAATCGTGTCTCCCGTCATCAGCTTCGCGCCGTCGAGCGCTAGGAATGCGACCGCCTTGCCAACGTCGTCGATGCTCACAAGGCTACGCGCCGGCGCCTTAGACTGCGCCTTCGCCATCAGTTCGTCAAACTCGGGAATGCCCGAGGCCGCGCGTGTCGCCAGCGGACCGGGCGAAATGGCGTGAACCCGGATGCCCTTGGGGCCAACTTCGGACGCGACGTAACGGACGGTGCATTCCAGCGCCGCCTTGGCGACGCCCATGATGTTGTAGTTCTCCACCACCATCTGGCTGCCGTAATAGGTCATGGTGAAGAGCGTGCCGCCGTTCTTCATCAGGGGCTCTGCCAGATGCGCCATGCGGATAAACGACCAGCATGAGACATCCATGGTGGCCAGGAAGCCCTCGCGGCCGACATCGATCACTCGTCCGTGCAGCGCTTCCCTGGGGGAGAAGGCAATCGAGTGGACGAGAAAGTCGAGCTGCCCCCATTCCTTTTGAATTCGCTCGAACACGGCTTCGGTCTGTCCGGGAGCGCTGACGTCCATCGGCATGAAGATCGGCGCTTCGAGTTCGCGCGCAAGCGGCTCCACATGCTTCTTGGCTTTCTCGTTCAGATAGGTCACGGCAAGATCAGCGCCCAACGCGCGGAATGCCTTGGCGCAACCCCAGGCGATCGACTGCTCGTTGGCGATGCCGACGATCAATCCCTTGCGGCCTTTGAGCGCTGTCGCGGTTTCCGGATACACAGGTATTGTCATGACACCCTCTCGTGTTTCTTTGAACTCTTCGACAGCAGCGACCATGTGTGCCGGGCGATCATCAGCTCCTCATCGGTCGGCAGCACGTAGACCGCGACCCGGCTTTCCGGCCGCGAAATCAGGCGCGCGTGCTTTTCGTTGGCGTCCGCATCGATCGAAACCCCGAGCCAGCCCAGCTTTGCGGCAATCGCCGCGCGTACAGGTGCGGAATTCTCACCAACCCCTGCGGTAAACACCAATGCGTCCACCCCCTGCAGGGCAGCCGCCAGCATTCCCGCAAACAGACTGGCGCGGTAAACGAAGTAGTCGACGGCAAGGGCAGCGCGCGGGTTATCGCTCGTCAGAAGCTCCCTCATGTCGTTACTGACACCCGACAGGCCCTTGAGCCCGCACTCCCGGTAGAGGAAATTCTGGATGTCGGCCGGCGCCATGCCCTTTTCGGAAATCAGATAAAGCACCACGCCCGGGTCGATCTGGCCGGGCCGCGTACCCATCGGCAGGCCGTCAAGCGCGGTGAACCCCATGCTGCTCTCGATGCTGCGGCCGTTGTCGAGCGCGCACATGGAAGCGCCGCTGCCGAGATGAGCGACGATCACCCGCTTCGACGCAATGCCTGGCGCGACGTCGGGCAGAAGGCTCGCGATGTACTCGTAGGAGAGACCGTGGAAGCCGTAGCGGCGCACACCTTCGGCGTAGAGATATTCCGGAATTGCGTAGCGGTCGGCCAAGTCACCGTGGCCGCGATGAAAGGCGGTGTCAAAGCACGCGACCTGGGGGCGATC
>JBATYU010000146.1:0-8823 GCA_049674245.1 Bradyrhizobium sp.
GTCTGCACCTCGGTGATGCCCTTGAGCAGCATCTGCCACATCCGCGACAATACGCGCATCGAGAGTTTTGTCGCGAAATCACGCGCGCGCGAACGTTCGGTCTCGCCGAACGCGACATTGTCGGCCGTGGCCGGCACGATCTTGACGCGGGTGACAAAGTTGACGAATTCGGCGAGATCGGACAGCACCACGACCGGATCGGCGCCAGTGTCGTACTGTTCGCGGAATTCCCCGAACGCGCCGGCGATATCGCCGCGAGCAAGCTGCTCGAACAGATCGATCACGCGGGTGCGGTCGGCGAGCCCAAGCATCTGCCGCACCGCGTCGGCGCGGACGTGGCCCGCGGCATGCGCAATCGCCTGGTCGAACAGGGAGAGCGAATCGCGCACCGAGCCTTCGGCGGCGCGCGCGATGATGCCGAGCGCCTCGGGCTCGACCTCGACACCTTCCTTCTTCGCGATGTTGGAAAGATGCGTCATCAGCACGTCGGCCTCGACGCGGCGCAAATCAAAACGCTGGCAGCGCGACAGCACCGTGACCGGCACTTTTCGAATCTCGGTGGTGGCGAACACGAATTTGGCGTGCTCCGGCGGCTCTTCCAGCGTCTTCAGGAACGCGTTGAACGCCGCCGTCGAGAGCATGTGGACTTCGTCGATGATGTAGACCTTGTAGCGGGCGCTGGCCGGCGCATAGCGCACGCTGTCGTTGATCTGGCGCACGTCATCGACGCCGGTATGGGAGGCGGCGTCCATTTCCAGCACATCCATGTGCCGGCTTTCCATGATCGCCTGGCAATGCACGCCCAATTGCGGCATGTGAATGGTCGGCCCCTTCACCGAGCCATCGGGCAATTCGTAGTTCAGGGCGCGGGCGAGGATGCGCGCGGTCGTGGTCTTGCCGACGCCGCGCACCCCGGTCAGGATCCAGGCCTGCGGAATGCGCCCGGTTTCGAATGCGTTGGAAACGGTACGGACCACGGCGTCCTGGCCGATCAGATCCTGAAAACCGGAGGGGCGGTATTTGCGCGCCAGCACGCGGTAGGGCGTGGCCGCGCCCGCCGGAGAGCCAAGGCCGAGGCCAGCCTGATCGGCACTATCGGACTTGGTGGGGGGAGCGCCAGCATCACTCATCGATCGATCCGCAATTGATTGTCTGTTGGCCGGCTTTGCGGAAGGAAGCAAATTCGAACGCAAGGCGCGCGGACAGCCGCATTTTGCGCGATTCGCTCGGAAAAACAGGTAGGAGACTGACGAGCGACCCGATCCGGACCTCGTTAGGGCTGCTTCCTTCCGGACCTGACCCGGTTGGCGAGTGGCTCGTCCACCGCCAATCTCCCGGCCCCTATTTGGGGCCAAAAGGGCCGGAAAGCAAGCACGGCTGAGAGGGGTTTGCGGGACTTGTGCAGGAACGCGGAAAGGCATTAGTTGCCGGTCATGCCCGCTGACGTTCCTGCCTGGTCGCTGCACTCACAGCTCAAGAAAGATACCATCGACATCGGCGACCTGCCGTTGTGCCGCGTGCTTGTCATCAAGGATGCGCATTACCCCTGGCTGCTGCTGGTGCCGCGCCGGGAGGATGCGGTGGAGATCATCGACCTCGCCGAAGTCGAGCAGGCGCAATTGATGACGGAAATTTCCCGCACAGCCCGCGCGCTCAAGGAAGTCACCAAATGCGACAAGCTGAATATTGCCGCGCTGGGCAATTTGGTGCCGCAGCTCCATGTCCACGTCATCGCGCGCCGTTCCGGCGACGTGGCCTGGCCGCGTCCGGTCTGGGGCGTGATGCCGCCGCTCGCCCATGACGCCGAGGAGGTGCAGAATTTCATCAGCGCGCTTCGCCGCAAGATCTGGTTGGGTTGAGAACACAAGATGTCAGCATTCGACGCATTTCCGCTGGGGCAGCCGGCCTTCGTCGCCAATATCCTCGATCGCGCCGCGCATTTGCGCGGCAATGACGAAAAGCTGCTTGCACTGGAAAGCCACCCCCAATCGCGCGCCTATCTGGTGCACCGCGACTCGCTGGTGGTGAAGAAGGAGGCAGGCGGGTCCCGCGCGCTGCTTGGCCTCTATGAGGCGCTGAAATTCGGCGCCAATCCAGGCATGATCTTTTTGGGCCTGCGCGACGGCGCGGCGGTGTTCGGCATGGGCATCTCGGCGGCGGCGGTGGAAAAGCTGCTGACGCGCGACGACGTCGCGGTCACCGAACTGCGCGGCATGGCGATGCAGGGTGTTGTGCCGCCGGACCAGCTCTCGGCGATCGCGATGGCCAAATCGTTGGTGGGCTGGCATCAGCGCCACGGCTTCTGCGCCAATTGCGGGACACGAACCGCGATGAAGGAAGGCGGCTGGAAGCGCGACTGCCCGAACTGCAAGGCCGAGCATTTTCCGCGCACCGATCCGGTCGTGATCATGCTGGTGACTTTTGGCGAAAAATGCCTGCTCGGCCGGCAGAAGCATTTCCCTCCCGGCATGTATTCCTGTCTTGCCGGCTTTGTCGAAGCGGCAGAGACCATCGAAGACGCGGTCCGCCGCGAGATTTTCGAGGAATCCGGAATCCGCTGCACCGACGTCACTTACTACATGACGCAGCCCTGGCCGTATCCGTCCTCCCTGATGATCGGCTGCACCGCGCGCGCCACCACCGAGGACATCGTGGTCGACCGTGCGGAACTGGAAGATGCCCGCTGGTTCGACCGCGCCGAGGCCACCTTGATGATCACCCGGAAGCACCCCGACGGCCTCGCCGGGCCGCACTCCTTTGCCATTGCCCATCATTTGCTCGGGCGTTGGGTGCATGGCGGCGCAACATAGGCGCATAGCGCACGGGGAACCGTCCGATGGCTGTTTCGATTAGAGTGGGACCTCGGTTCCGGGGAAGGGGGGAACCGGCATGACGGATCCCGGCATGAACTTCAACGTTGCCGTGCCCAAAATCCCGCCGCGCATCCTATGCATCGGCATGCCCGTGCGGGACCTCACATTTCGCGTGCCGGGCGTACCGGCGCGCGGATCCAAGGAGCACGCCAGCCATTTCGAGGAAATCTGCGGCGGCAATGCGCTCAATGCGGCGATCGGCATCGTGCGGCTCGGCGGCCGCGCCTCGATCTGTGGACCCATGGGAGATTCCCACGAAACCTCGAGCCGCTATATTTTCGAGCAAATGGCGCATGAGGGCATCGACACCAGGCACATCGTGCACATGCGCGGCCTGGTGACGCCGATCTCCGCCATCATGATCGATCCAAGCGGCGAGCGCACGATCGTCACATTCCGCGATCCGGAACTGTGGAAGGTGCGGCTGCCCGGCGCCGACGCGCTGCTGGAAGACTGCCACGCCGTCCTGACCGAGAGCCGTTGCGCCGAATTCTGCACCGATCTCTGCGCCGAGGCCCGCCGCCGCGGCATCCCCGTCATTGTGGACGCCGATCGCGCGATGTCGTTGCGGGAAGGTCTGCTCACCGCATCCTCGCATCTGGTGTTCTCGAGCGAGCCGCTGCAGGAGACCGTCGGCATCGCCGATGACGGCGAGGCGCTGAAAAAGCTTTCCAGGCTGACGCCGTCATTCTTGGCCGGCACGCGCGGGGCCCAGGGCACGATCTGGCTCGACGAGAACGGCAATCTGCAGCAGACGCCGGCGTTCCCGGTGCACACCGTGGATACGCTCGGCGCCGGGGATGTTTTCCATGGCGCATTTGCGCTCGCGGTCACCGAAAATCAGGAGCTGCCGGAGGCGCTGCGATTCGCCTCCGCCGCTGCAGCCCTGAAATGCACCCGCTTCGGCGGTGCTTTTGCTGCCCCGCAACGTGCTGAAGTTGAAGAACTTTTGAGCCATGACCGAACTTCCGACCCGGCTCGGACTGAGAGATGATGGACTTGTCATAGAAGATTTTTCTATATATGAGGTAGATCGACCTCACAGATGGAACTTTCTTCTCATGACCGACCTCGCCGTTCAGCTTCATGAACCCAATCGGCGCCTTGACGCCATCGACCGCAAAATCCTGATGGTGCTCCAGGAGGACGCTTCCCTGTCCGTTGCCGAGATCGGCGACCGGGTCGGGCTGTCGTCGACGCCGTGCTGGAAACGCATCCAGCGGCTGGAAGCCGATGGGGTGATCCTGCGCCGCGTCGCGCTGGTCGACCAGAACAAGATCGGGCTCGGCATTTCGGTGTTCGTGTCGGTGGAGAGCGCCGACCATTCGGAGACCTGGCTGAAGAAATTCGCGGAAGCCGTGAGCGCCATGCCTGAGGTGATGGAATTTTACCGGATGGCGGGCGACGTCGATTACATGCTCCGCGTCGTGGTCGCGGACATGCAGAGCTACGACGTTTTTTACAAGAAGCTGATCGGCGCGGTGCCGCTGAAGAACGTCACCTCGCGCTTTGCGATGGAAAAGATCAAGTCGGTGACGGCATTGCCGGTGCCGGCGGCGTAACCGCTACCCTGGCGCGAACGTTGACCGCTTCCTATCAGAATGCGCGATAAATTTGTGTTATCGCGCGCCAAGCTAACGGAACATTTACCAGTAATTAGCGTCGGCTCCGTATGCTCGCGGGATGGAGCCGGCAAAAAACATCCCAATGTCGCGATGGCCCGCGTGGTCGAGCGCGGCCGCGTTATTGGCCGCAAGCTTCGTCGCGGTTGCAGCCCTGTCCTTGCAGGTCCGTCCCGGCGCCGAAGTGGTGGCGGTCGCCTTTCCGCCATGGTGGACCGCGCGGCAGGTCTTCCTCGCCGCGGCTTCGGCCAACGCCTCGATCGTGAGGCTAACGGCCATTCCGGCTGTTCTGGTGGTGCGTCCGGATCAGCATGACGGTCTGGCACGACTACGGGAAGCCGGCGTCTGGTTTGCAGCCGATCCGCAAGCGATCTCCGCCTGCTTTTCGAATTAAATCTTTTGGGGGAACGGGAATGACCAGCGAGAGCGATGATCTGGCAGTTTTGCGCGAGACCACTAGCCGCGTGCTGCTCGCGGTGCTTTGGCTGCATGTTCCGATCGCGGTTGTCGCCGGCATGATGCGAGGCGCCGATTGGAAGCTGCCGGCCGGACTGATGGTTGCCATGGCGCTGGCTGCAACATTGTCGTGGCGCGCTGCGGGGAACACGCTCTCGACCCGCCTGATCTTTGCCATCGCGCTAATGGGCGACGTGTCGGTATTCGTGTTCCAGTTCGCCGGACACCCCTGGCAAACCGACATGCACATGTACTTTTTCGCGGCGCTCGCGTGCCTCGTCGCTTATTGCGACTATCGGCCGATCATCGCCGGTACGGTTGCGGTCGCCCTGCACCACCTTGTGCTGAATTTCATTCTTCCGGCGGCGGTCTATCCGGGAGGCGCCGACCTCGGGCGCGTCGTCCTGCACGCCGTCATTCTGCTGATCGAGGCAGGCGTGCTGATCTGGCTTGCCCACAAACTGTCGCATCTGTTCGAGATGGCCGCGCAGAAAACCGCCGAGGCAGAAGCAGCCGTCGCCGCCGAAGCTCGCGCCAACGCCGAGCGCACCGAGGTCGAACGGCACGCCAAGCAGGACCGCGACGCGACCCGGCGCGAGCTCGCCACCGGCTTCGAACGCAAGGTCGGCAGTATCGTCGGGGCAGTCTCCGTGTCCGCCCGCGAAATGCAGGGCCTGTCCGCCTCGATGAGCAGCAGCAACGCGGAAACCGCGCGCCAGACCGCGGCGGCGGCGACCGCATCGACGCAAGCCTCCGCGAACGTCGAAACGGTGGCCTCCGCACCCGAAGAGCTGACGGCTTCGATCAGCAATATCGCGCAGCAGGTGACGCGCTCGGCCGGAATTGCCGCCAAGGCCGCCGAAGAAGCGCGGCGCACCAATACCGTGGTCGAGGGACTTGCCGCTGGCACGCAGAAGATCGGCGAAGTCGTGACGCTGATTCAAACCATCGCAAGCCAGACCAACCTGCTCGCCTTGAACGCCACCATCGAGGCGGCGCGCGCAGGCGAACACGGCAGGGGTTTCGCGGTGGTGGCGAGCGAGGTCAAGGCGCTGGCCAATCAGACCGCAAAGGCAACCGAGGAGATTTCCGCGCAGATCCAGGGCATCCAGGACGCCACCGGCGAGGCCGTTAATGCCATCCAGGCGATTGGGGGTACCATCGCCGAGATCGATGAAATTTCCAACGCGATCGCGGCGGCGGTCGATCAGCAGGGCGCGGCGACGCGTGAAATTGCAGGCAACGTGCTACAGGCCGCGAACGGCACCAAGGACGTCAACGACAATATCCTCAGCGTCACCCGGGCATCCGACGAAGCCGGCCGGGCCGCCTCCAAAATGCTCGACGCGGCCAACGGGCTGTCCTCGCAGTCCGAACGGCTGAAATCCGAGGTCGAAAGCTTCCTCGCATCGTTGCACGCGGCGTGAGAAACCGAACTCCCTCAAAATCAAATCTTCTGATTGTACTCGCCGACCTCGGGATGGGTGCGCAGCACCTTGTCCACCATCTCGAACATGTCGCGCATGCGCTGCTCGGAGACCGGGCTTTCGACCACCACCACCAGTTCCGGCTTGTTGGATGACGCCCGCACCAGGCCCCAGCTGCCGTCTTCCACCGTGACGCGCACGCCGTTCACCGTGACGAGGTCGCGGATCTTTTGCCCCGCGACCTGCTCGCCGTTTTTCTGCAGCGCCTCGAAATGCTTCACCACGGCGTCGACGACGCCGTATTTGACCTCATCGGCGCACTGCGGCGACATGGTCGGCGACGACCAGGTTTTCGGCAGCGCATCCTTCAGGTCTGCCATCGACTTGTCCGGCGCGCGGTCCAGCATCTCGCAGATCGCGATCGCCGAGACCAGGCCGTCGTCATAGCCGCGGCCGAACGGCTTGTTGAAGAAGAAATGGCCGGACTTTTCAAACCCGGCGAGCGCGCCGAGCTCGTTGGTGCGGCGCTTCATGTAGGAATGGCCAGTCTTCCAGTAGGTCGCCTTCGCGCCCTGCTTTTGCAGCACCGGATCGGTGATGAACAGGCCGGTCGATTTGACGTCGACCACGAAAAGCGCGCCGTTGTGGATCGCCGACATGTCGCGCGCCAGCATCACCCCGACCTTGTCGGCGAAAATCTCCTCACCGGTATTGTCGACCACGCCGCAGCGGTCGCCGTCGCCGTCGAAGCCGAGGCCAACATCGGCCTTGTGCGCGAGCACGGCATCGCGGATGGCATGCAGCATCTCCATATCTTCGGGGTTCGGATTGTATTTCGGGAAGGTGTAGTCGAGCTCGGTGTCGAGCGGGACCACCTCGCAGCCGATCTGTTCCATCACCTGCGGCGCGAATGCGCCCGCGGTGCCGTTGCCGCAGGCGACCACAGCCTTCAGCTTGCGCTTCAGTTTTGGGCGATTGGTGAGATCGGCGATATAGCGCGCCGGGAAATTCGCGTGAAACTGATAGGAGCCGCCGGCCTGGTTCCTGAAGTCGGCGTTGAGCACGATTTCCTTGAGCCGCGTCATCTCGTCGGGGCCGAAGGTCAACGGGCGGTTGGCGCCCATCTTGACGCCGGTCCAGCCATTGTCGTTATGCGAGGCCGTCACCATGGCGACGCAGGGCACGTCGAGATCGAACTGGGCGAAGTAGGCCATCGGCGTTACCGCAAGGCCAATGTCATGCACCTTGCAGCCGGACGCCATCAGTCCCGAGATCAGCGCGTATTTGATCGAGGCCGAATAGCTGCGGAAATCGTGGCCGGTGACGATCTCCTGTTTGACACCGAGTTCCGCGATCAGCGCGCCAAGGCCCATTCCGAGCGCCTGCACACCCATCAGGTTGATTTCCTTGTTGAACAGCCAGCGCGCATCGTATTCACGAAAACCGGTCACCTTCACCATCGGCTCGGATTCAAAGGCATAGGTGTTGGGAACCAGCACGGGTTTCGGCTTTGGAAACATCAGGGGCCTCGTCGTGAAACGCGGAAAAGCAACGCTCGTGCAGCCATAGCGAATGCGCGCGCGAAGCGGAAGGCAAGATCAGCGCTTCGTGGTGATTATAGTTAGGGCGATTGGCGGCCGAGCAGCCTTACTGCTCCAGCACCATCAGCCCGTTGGCATATTCGAAACGCTTCAGTCTCGATAGGAAGGAAAGCCCGAGCAGGTTTTCCGACAATGCCTCGTCCGGCAACACCATGGCGTCGACGTCGCGCACGATGATGCCGCCGAGATCGACCATGGCAAGCCGGGCAGGCGCAGCCTTGACGGTGCCGTTGGCGGTCGAGACGGTCGCATTGTATTCGCGGGGTGTGGGGCGAAGGCCGAACCGCGCCGCCGACGTCTCGTTCAACGCCACCACGGACGCGCCGGTATCGACCATGAAGCCGATACGCTGGCCGTCGATCCGTCCGTCGACCCTGAAGTGCCCGCGACCATCGCGCGGGATGTTGAGACTGCGAATGCCCGTTTGCACCGACGTCTCGACCGGAACGGCTTTGTTCGCAGCGGCGGTGGCGGAAGCGGGTGCCGGCATCATCTTGTCGGCCATCTGCGCCATGAAGGCGCCGAGGCCGGCCACGATGGCCGCCGTGATCATTATGTTACGCATGACGCCACACACCTGGTTCTACGGTCGGCAATTTCACCACGTCAGCCGCGATTTCGCGACCAAGGGACGCCGCCGAGGCTGCCATTTTGGTGAAAAGGATGAGCGAAGGGTTAACGCAGACTCTTAACCTCGCCCCGCTTGGGGGGAGAGGTCGGATTCGCGCGATAGCGCGAATCGGGGTGAGGGGGAGTCTCCGCATACGTTGTGGTTCAGCATTCGTAGAGACAGCCCCTCACCCATAGCCGATGCGTCGCATCGGCGTTCTTCCCTTATTAAGGG
>JBATYU010000147.1:0-3054 GCA_049674245.1 Bradyrhizobium sp.
TGATCGCGTTGTGGATCGTCGGCGTCCGCAGCGACCTCACGTAGGTGCGGAATCCCTCAGCATCCCCAGGCGGCACGTCACCGTGGAGCCCAGCAATGGTCACCATCCAGCGATTGCCCTCGAGGGGTAATATCAGGCCACCACGGTTGTTCTGGGACACCTGGCCGAAGGTCATGACGCCTTTCCATTCGGTCGAGGCGTCGTCCGGGATAGCAAATATGGAGGTGGCATAGCCGAGATCGATGCCGATGGTGGTCTCCTCGGGACGTGGTCGGCCGATCGACTGCAGCAGAGCGAGAGTGGGGCCGCCGCGTCCCGAGGCATCAACAACGAGATCCGCCGCAATCGTCTCGCTCGCGCCGCTATCGTTCTCGCAGCGCACACCCGTGACCACCGCTCCATCTGGCGAGGCCAACACTTCCTTGACCCGGCAGCGCTGGCGCAGCGTGGTGGTTGGGCAGCTTTCTACGCGCTGTCGCACGGCGCGC
Source organism: Bradyrhizobium sp. (assembly GCA_049674245.1). GTDB lineage: Bacteria > Pseudomonadota > Alphaproteobacteria > Rhizobiales > Xanthobacteraceae > Bradyrhizobium. Next base: position 489 of record JBATYU010000147.1, read on the forward strand.
TCGATCGTCGGCCGGGACGCCGCGTAACCCGACCAGCCGAGATCGCGTTGCGGGAAGGGATCGTAACCCGGGCGTTCGACGCGAACATCGAGACCGGCCCTGAGCAGCACGGCGCCCGCCCGCGCGAGATCCTGTTCGAATCCCGGGAACAGGTCGCTGAGAGCGCGCTGGCCGCTGAACAAAAGCCCGTGGACGTGCCGCGCCTGTGGCGTCCCCGCGCGATGGGTGGGTTCCGAGGGCAGAGTATCACGCTCCAGAACAACCACCTGATCGAAGCGGTCGGCGAGCGCGCCCGCGGCCGTGAGCCCGCCTATTCCCGCGCCGATCACGACGGCCTGTTTGCCGATCCGAGTTGACACCATCGCCATCTCCTGCTGCGTGCTCCTCCCGCAGCAGAGGTGCCCACACTAGTCGAACATATCGCCACGCGCCGACAGGCGGAAGCCGAGAATCAGGGGTCGGCGCCAGCGGCATGTCGGACGTTCATTCGGCGGATCGGATGCCTCGCGTCGGTACTTCGGTTCAGGCGACGTAGTCGATATCGCCGCGCCTAATGCCGATGTCCATTAACTCCCTATCACTTAGGTTGCAAAAATCGGCTCCCAGCCGCTCCCATTTGCGCCATTCTTGAAACGCAACCCAAAAATTCTTGAAGGCGCTGGAGACTCGCGGCGTCGACGCGGTCGTCTGGGCTAAACCCGTCGCATCGCATCAGTCAGTAGTTGGCACGAAACCGACATGCCGATGCAGTCGCCGCACGTCCGCTGTTGAGGGATCAACGGACCTCGCCGGGACGCGGCTCGAAGTCTGAAAATGACCCGAAGCCGACCAAAGAGGTCGCGCGATGTCGTGTGGCGGGGTCAGGATTGCGCTCTTTCGGAGTGCCTGCTTTCGCGCCTATCATGACCTCCGCGGTTCAACAGCAGAACTTGAGGGACGAGCGAATGGCGACCGGCTCACGGGACGGAGAGCTTCAAACCGGGCAAGACCTAGGTTCTTCCGATGCGCCAACAGCGCGCTCACCGGGAACTCTGATCGAATATGAGATGTATTCGGACCTTATGTCCACGCCGGAGATGCGTTCGGTTTTCAGCGAAACCCGCACATTGCGAGCATGGTTGAAAACATGGGCGGCCATGGCCGAAGCTCAGGCCGAACATGGCCTTATTCCAAAGGAGGCCGCCGTCAGGATCGTTGAAGTATCCGGCTCACTCACGCTATCCGGCGCGGAGCTGGCTGAAGAAACGCGCAGTGTTGGCCGCGCGACTGTCCCGGTTTTGCAGCGATTGCGAGCAGCGGTCGGCAAGGACTTTGCAAATCACGTGCATGTCGGATCAACAACTCAAGACATTATGGACACTGGGCTTGCGCTCCAAATGAAGCAGGGTCTCGATCTTCTGGATCGCGATACGACGGCCCTCATGCAGAAGCTTATTGAGCTGGCGCGTTCGCACAAATCGACTGTCATGGCGGGCCGTACCAACGGCTTGCAAGCGGCGCCGATCACCTTCGGCCTGAAGGCCGCGGGCTGGCTCTCGGAAATTACGCGCGGCCGCGACCGCCTAAAGCTTGCCCGGTCTCGCGCCTTGATGGTGCAACTTGGCGGCCCGGTCGGAACATTCGATGTCATCGGATCAAAGGGCATTGCCGTAAGGGCGAGCATGGCGCGTATCCTTGGTCTGGGAACGCAGCCCGTCGGCTGGTACACGAGCCGCGATGGTATCGCCGAAATGCTCTTTGCGATCGGGTTGCTGGCGAGCGCCGTTGGGCACATGGCTGTGGAGACCGGGCTTCTTGTCCGCACGGAGATCGACGAGGTGCGTGAGGGTGGCGACGATGCAGGCCGTGGCAGAAGCAGCGCGATGCCACAGAAATCAAACCCGCGTTCCACGGAGTATGTCGAGGGCTTATCGCGTGCGATTCAATCGAAGGCTGCTGGCCTTTATGCGATACTGTGGCAGTCGAACGAACGTAACGGCGGAGTTTGGATCGCGGAATGGCCATTGGTCCCCGAGCACTTCTTGCTGGCATCAAGCGCGTTGCGTCACGCGAACAAGCTGATTGGTGGCCTCGTCGTCAACAAGGGCAAGATGCTGGCTAATCTGAATCTCGACGGAGGGGCTGTCCTATCGGAGGCATTTGCCGAGGCGTTGGCCCCGCTCCTTGGTCGCACGCAGGCTTACGATTTTATCAAAGCGTCAGTGCAACGAGCGCGAACACAAAACAGGAGCGTCGCTTCCGTAATCTCCGAAGCAACTGAAATAATCGGTCAACTCAGCGGAGCTGATCTCGACCGATTGCTTGATCCTAGTCGACATGTTGGCCTATCCGCGGAACTGGTGGACCTAGCCTGTAGTGAAGCCGAAGTAAGTCTTAGATCCTAGACCCCGGGGACAGAGCGTCGGCTTGCTCGCGAACCACTGCATGTCTGTTCTTGGCACATCTCGGACATGGCGCAGTGTCCGACTTGAGTCCGTTATGCGCAGCAAAGCGGACATCGACTGTCCTTGCCGACGAACCTCAGTTTTGCGTGTGTGGGCCTAACTAGAACGCGACGACTTTCGAG
>JBATYU010000148.1:0-3231 GCA_049674245.1 Bradyrhizobium sp.
AAGGGACCATCATGCCATGAATGCAGACACAGGCCTCTTGGGAAGCAGAAAGCGATGCTCTCGCAAAAAACCTCTTGACTGGCGAAGCCTCATATAAGTGCCCATCTTCATCGGCCGTGGCGCGCCATTTCGGTACAGCGCAGGCCTCGCCAGCATATGCGCCTTCAGGCAGGATGTCTCACAGTCACGCCGGTCGCCGCAGCTCCCGCGAAAAATATCGAAAACAACCCCATGCAAAGTAGCAGGCGGTCGCCGGCGCCAACGCTTTGAGCCGATACTTGTCGGAGGAGCCTCGATTCGTGTTTTGCCATCCTCATTGGTCTCGCTTCACCTGCGGTAGGCCTTGTGCCTGCTCTCCCGATCCGCCACGATTTGATTGCGCGCGGCTCCGGATGACCTTCATCGACGACATGCGGGCTCGGCTGCTAGAGCCGAAGCGAACGCTCGGCAACATCCGAAAATCAGTCGGCGTGATTTCGGATGCGATTGGGTGCAATTTGGATGATGGAACATGCAGGCTCGCCCGGCGCCGCCAGCTGCAGTTCTGCAGCCAGCGAGCCTTAAACAACTTGGACGAACGAGCGGCCCTGCCAGGGTCTGCTTAGCGGGGTAGACCGGAAGTGGAAGGCCGACTGTCAGAACGGTGCTTTTGACCCGCAGTGGCCATTTTGCATCCTGCGCATTTTGCATGCTGACAATTGTGATCTGCGGCTCTAACCTCGGCTCGGGATTGTGTGCCCTTTGCGCGCAGGTGTGTCGCGTCTCTCTTGATCCATTCGAGCGAGAACACTGGCGATCCAGGCTCCATGCAAGCTCACCAGACGAGAGCCTTCACCTCAACGACTGCAGAAGGATACGTGGATGGCAGCAAATGCAGACCATGTTGGCGCCACAATCAGGAGCGACTCGGACAGAGCCCATCGCCGAAGCCCAAGAGGAGGCGTTCTCGGCTACGTGCCGGGATTCGTCTATATACTGCTCTTGTACATCATCGGGCAGTTTGTCTTCTCCGATCCGAGAGCAGGTGGCCAAACCCGGCATAAACAACACCACTGAGGTCCTTCTCATGGGGGCGACCGCAATCATTCAGATATTGCTCTTCGCTCTCGGAGCCGCCAAAGTGCCAATTCTCAACATTTTTGACAATACCGAGTTCTTCCTGCTCACACTGATCAACCTCGCGCAAACTGCTGTGGCATATCAGATCAACTCGGCTACGTTGATGCGGACGATTTCCTCGTCGTAGACTAACCAAGAGGAAACGGCATGTGGCACGACCCCGCGCGATCGGGAGAGATCGTACGCAGCCGATTTTTACACAGCCAAGACCATCTCGGACATCGGCGAGATGAGGCCGCGGGCCGGTTCTAACGGGCACCGCAATGGGCCGACTGATCCCCCATCTCCGAACGTGCCGAAACTGCATAGTATGGGTCTTGCGGTTGACGATAAGCTTTCCGATTGGTGAACTCCGGCTGAAGCCTAGCGAGCCTAACGGTCACTCGTTCGATGGTGCTCAATAAACCAATAAACTCGCATTGGAGGATTTGGATGATGAAGTTCGGTCGACTGATATCGAGTGCGCTGGCTTCAAGTATCGTCCTAGCGGCGGCGATCTTGCCGGCTTCCGCGCAGCAGCAACAAAAACCCAACATCGTTGTGATCATGGGCGATGACATCGGCATGTGGAACATCGGCGCTTACCACCGCGGTATGATGGCTGGTCGAACTCCAAACCTCGATAAGATCGCCAAAGAGGGCATGTTGTTCACGGACTATTATGCTGAGGCAAGTTGCACGGCGGGGCGTGCGAACTTCATTACCGGAGAGCTGCCAATCCGCACCGGCATGACCACGGTCGGTCAGGCTGGCGCTTCGGTCGGATTGCCAGCTGAAGCAGTGACCACAGCCACAATCTTGAAATCCATGGGCTACGCCACTGGCCAGTTCGGCAAAAATCACCTCGGCGACAAAAACGAATTCTTGCCCACAGTGCACGGCTTCGATGAATTCTTCGGATATCTATATCACCTCGACGCGATGGAAGACCCAGCACATCCTAACTACCCTCAAAACCTTTTAGATGTCGTCGGCCCGCGCAACATGATTCATAGCTGGGCGACCGACAAAGACGACCCCACCGAGATGCCGCGATGGGGCAAGATCGGCAAGCAGAGGATCGAGGATGCCGGCACGCTCTATCCCAAACGTATGGAAACGGTCGACAACGAGATTCGTGACCTCGCGCTCGATTTTATGGACAGAGCCAAAAAGGACAATAAACCATTCTTCGTCTGGCTCAACCCGACCCGGATGCATATCGTCACGCATCTCTCTCCGAAGTACGAGGCTCTACGCAATGCGGACAATGGCTGGTCGGAAGAAGAAGCGGGCATGGCCCAGCTCGATGACGATGTCGGCTTGGTGATGAAGAAGCTCACGGACATGGGCGTGGATGACAACAGCATTGTCGTCTTCACTACGGATAACGGCACCGAGGTTTTCACTTGGCCCGATGGCGGTCAGACGCCATTCGCGCAGAGCAAAGGCACAGTATTGGAAGGCGGCTTCCGCGTGCCCTGCATCATCCGCTGGCCTGGCAAGGTACCGGCAGACAGCGTGCAGAATGGTATCTTCTCCGGTCTGGACTGGTTGCCGACCTTCGTGGCCGCAGCAGGCAATCCGAATATCACCGATGAATTGCTGAAGGGGAAGGAGATTGGCGGCCGGACTTACAAGAACCATCTGGATGGCTACAACCAGTTGACTGCCATCACGGGCAAAGGGCCGTCCGCGCGTCACGAAATCTTCTATCTCGGTGAAAGCACGGTCGGCGCGGTGCGGATAGACGACTATAAGTTCCGCTTCATCGACCAGCCCGCCGGCTGGTTGGGCGAAAAAACCAAGCCTGACGTGCCTTACATCACCAATCTGCGGCTGGATCCGTTCGAGCGCACAGGCTGGCCAAACAATGGGACGAAGGAAGGCGGTCAGCAATACTTCGATTGGTTCAAATACCAATTCTGGCGCTTCGTGTTCGTTCAGCAGCTAATGGCCAAGGAACTCCAGACTTTCCTTGACTACCCGCCAATGCAGCGGGGTGCGAGCTTCAATCTTGATGCGGTCAAGGCGGAAATGGCGAAGAAGATGGAGCAGGCGCAAGCGGCCGCCAAAGGCCCTGGCCAGTAATTAAGAGAGACGACCTGACTGAAGAGGCGGGCGGCCTGTTGT
>JBATYU010000149.1:0-11266 GCA_049674245.1 Bradyrhizobium sp.
GCGCGGCTTTCCTCGGTGCCGTCGCCGAGCCGGACGATCCATTCGGAGCAATGCCGCAGATGATAGGCCATTTCCTTCTCGGATTTGGCTGCGATCGCGGCGAGCGTCATATCGCTCGACTTCATCATCGCGCGCCAATAGAGATCCGCGAAGGCCGCGTAGAAGAACTGCCGCACCATGGTGCGCGCGAAATCGCCGTTCGGCTGCTCCAGCAGCAACAAATTGCGGTACTGCCTGACGTCGCGCAGATATGCGAACTTGTCTTCGTCGTTGCCCTTGCCTTCGACCTTGGCCGCGTAGCTGTAGAGCTCGCGCGCCTGGCCTAAGAGATCGAGGCCCATATTGGCGAGCGCCATGTCCTCTTCCAGCATCGGGGCATGGCCGCACCATTCCGACAACCGGTGTCCCAGGATCAGTGCGTCGTCGGCGCGGCGCAGCGTGTACAGCACCAGCGGCGTTTCGGAGACGGAGATGGAGGCTGCGGCCATGTGCTCTCTACTTGTTCTTCCTCATCCTGAGGAGCCTGCGCAGCAGGCGTCTCGAAGGATCGCCACGGGCCTCATGGTTCGAGACGGCGCTCACGCGCCTCCTCACCATGAGGGTCAAATCACATATGCCCGACTTCATCGGGTACGTCGTAAAACGTCGGGTGGCGGTAGATCTTGGATTCCGCCGGCTCGAACATCATGCCGTTCTCGGCTGGATCGGATGCAGTGATCGCGCTTGAGGGCACCACCCAGATCGACAGCCCCTCGCCGCGGCGCGTATAAATGTCGCGCGCGGCCTGCAGCGCCAGCACGCTGTCTGCCGCATGCAGCGAGCCGACATGCTTGTGCGCGAGCCCGTTGCGGCTGCGAATGAATACTTCCCACAACGGCGTGTTCGGCGTGGTCATGCGGTCTCCTAAAATGCTATTCGGCAGCTTGCGCGACGTGTCGATGCTTGCGCTTCTCGGCGTAGGCGGCGGCCGCCTCGCGCACCCAGGCGCCTTCGTCATGCGCCTTGCGCCGCGCCGTCAACCTGTCGCGGTTGCAGGGGCCGTTGCCGGCCAGCACAGAATTGAATTCTTCCCAGTCGATCGGGCCATATACCCAATGCCCGGCTTCATCCTGCTTCATGTCGGGATCGGGAATCGTAAACCCCAAAAACTGCGCCTGCGGCACCGTGGCATCGACGAATTTTTGCCGCAGCTCGTCATTGGAAAAACGCTTGATCTTCCACTTGGTCGAGGTGTCGCCGTGTTGGCTCAGCTTGTCGGGCGGACCGAACATCATCAGCACCGGCCACCACCAGCGATTAAGCGCATCCTGCGCCATCGCCTTCTGCTCTTCGCTGCCGCGCGACAGCGTCAGCATGATCTCAAAGCCTTGGCGCTGGTGAAAGGATTCTTCCTTGCAGACGCGGATCATGGCGCGGGCATAGGGGCCGTAGGAGCAACGGCACAGCGGAATCTGGTTCATGATCGCCGCACCATCGACCAGCCAGCCGATCGCGCCGATATCGGCCCAGGTCAGCGTCGGATAGTTGAAGATCGAGGAATACTTTGCTTTGCCCGCGAGCATCAGGTCGACCAGTTCCTCGCGCGAAGTGCCGAGCGTCTCGGCTGCCGCATAGAGATAGAGCCCGTGGCCGCATTCGTCCTGCACCTTGGCAAGCAGCGCCGCCTTGCGGCGCAGCGACGGCGCGCGCGTGATCCAGTTGCCCTCGGGGAGCATGCCGACGATTTCGGAATGCGCGTGCTGCGAAATCTGCCGCGTCAGCGTTTTGCGGTAGGCCGCCGGCATCCAGTCGTTCGGCTCGATCCGCTCGTCGGCGTCGATCCGGGCCTGAAATTGGCCTGCGCGCGCGGCATCCTCGATATGGCGTTCCTCGGCGTCCGACGTATTGAGCGCCTGGGTATACATGCCGCCCTCCCCTGAATTCGTTGCGCATTGATATATAACAAAATTAAAAAAGGTCAACCATCTTTTGTAACATAAAAAGCGTCGTCATTCCGGGATGCGCCCTCTTGGGCGCAGGCCCGGAATCCATGCTCACGATGGTGGTTATGGATTCCGGGCTCTCGCTTCGCTCGCCCCGGAATGACGGGAGGGTGGTTATTGCCGCAGTTAGTCGCCGAACCGGCGCCCGAGCTCTGGGCCGGCTTTCGGCAGCGGCCCGGCTTCATTGGTTCCATGCCGGTCAAGCCATTGTTCGGAAAGAGGCAACAGGGCGCGATAGATCTCGCCGCAGAGTTTTCGCGCCGCCCTGCCCGGCCAATCCTTCGGCAGCAAAGCCGTCGGCAACAGCGGATCGCGCAGCACCACGCGGCGGTAATGGTGGATCAAGAGGATCCGCGCCGTGAAGGCGTCGGCATCCCCGAGCGGCTTGCGGCGATCGATCCATCCGCGCAACGGCTCAAAGGTCTTCATGAATTTGAGATAGGCATCCGCGGTGCGGTCGAGCGGCCAGCTCTCGCTGAGCAGGCGCCGGCCACTGTCGTCCTCGGCAGAAACCTCAAGCCGGATCGCGGATGCGGCTTCTTCAGGAATCGGCACGCCCGATGGCGCGACCCACACGCCCGGCAGCGGACTGCCGAAGCCGGCGTTCTTGAGAGCCTCGCGCGCGGCGTCGCGATCCCAGCCATTGCCGATCAAGAGCAATTCGAAACGTCCGGTCCAGTCGGAGGTCGGCGCGCCGTAGATGTGCCGGGTTGCGATATCGAAGGTCAGCCGCTCCCGCTGCACCAGCCGGTAAAAACTGTTGCGCCCCACTTTGGTTCGCTCGAACCAGCCGTCGGCGGTGAGCCGCGACATCGCGGTGCGCACCACGCTGGAATCGATGTCGAGCGTTTCAAAAAATGTCAGCAGCGTCCCGAGCCAGACCGATCCGCCGCGCGGCGCGATGGCGTCACCGAACACGGTAATGACGATCGAGCCGGTGCGCGAGGGTTCGCGCTTCAACTGTTGGATGATGCGGGCGAGCGGCTGCGCCATGCGGATGGCATAGCGCGTTTTCTGGATTTACGACAACGTCCGGGCCTGATGGTTCGAGACGGCGCAAGGGCGCCTCCTCACCATGAGGGTCCAAGACCTCATCCTGAGGAGCCATGCGCAGCATGGCGTCTCGAAGGATGAAACCACCGGACGGGAAACCGGCTTACCTGTTCGGATCCGGATAGACCAGGCTGCGCCAGCCGCCTCGATCGAACGGCTTCCATTGGCCTTCCGGCTGCGCCAAACGATCGGCCACGGCATAGACCACCGCGGGATGATGGCCCATGCCGCAATGGCTGCTTTCGACCTCGATGCTCTCCGACGTCGACGAGGTCTTCTCCATGCAGCCCTGCCAGGCGCAGATGCCGTCGGTGCGGCTGAAGATCGCGGTAGTCGGCACCGGCGGCGTCCCCGAAAGCGATCCGCCGAAACGTGCGTCCTCTTGGTCGGCGCGGCGGCCGCTCGCCATTTCATAGATGCGCCAGGCGTTGGTCGCTTTCGGACCCGCCGAAAACGGGCTGCCGAGCGTGATCACCTGCCGCACCCGCTCCGGCATCATTTTTGCCAGTTGCCGCGCGTAGAGGCCACCCAAGCTCCATCCGACCAGCGAGATCTTGCGGCCATGGGTGTCGCTTAATTCCTTGACCAGGTCCGTCATCGCGTGCTGCACGCCGGGGCGCAGGCCCAGATTGCGGCCCTGCCGCCAGCCGGTCGCGGCATAGCCGCGGTTATCCAGGAAGCCGCGCAGCGGGCGCGTCGAAACGTCGGAGGCCACAAGGCCGGGCAATACCAGCACGGGATGTCCGTCCCCACGCGGCGCCAGCGACAGCAGCGGCAGGGCGCCGAGAAAGGCGCCGAGTTCGGAAATGGCGCGCCCTTCCAGAAACATCAGGGTTTTGGACGGCGGGCGAAGCCTCTCGGAAGCAACGGACATCTTATCTCCTGTTCGGGCCGGCCCCTTTTGAGTTGCGGCAGCCGGCCAATGGATGGAAAGACGCAAAACCCGTAGAATCGTTCCGCAATGCAACAACCACTTTGGAAAAGCTAGGGAACTGCGCTTGGCGTTTCAAGCGAGCCAGGTCACACTTGCCACAATAAAAACGGTGACGCGATCAATTCATCCCCATAGCCGCAGCAGGGATTCGGCGCTGTAGAGCGCGAGCCCGGCCAGACCGCCGATCAGCGAACCGTTGAAGCGGATATATTGCAGGTCCTTGCCGATGTTGATCTCGATCAGCGCAATCAGCTGTTCCATATTCCAGGCCTTGACCTGATCGGAGATGAAGCTCGAGACGCCGGTCTTCTGATCGGCGATGAAGCTCGTCAGCACCATCACCAGGCCCTTGTTGATCTCGCTCCGCAATTCGGCGTCGCTCTTGAGCGCCTCGCCGGCGGCGACGAACATCCCCGCGAGATGATGCTGCAGCACCTGGGTCTCGCCGGAGGCGCTGCGTTCGATGAACGAGCGCGCGTTCGACCAGATGTTGCGGGCGAGATCGGAAAGCTCGGGACGCGCCAACAGATCACGCTTCAAGCCCTCGATGCGGCCGGCATAGGTTTTGTCGGTGCCGAGCCGGTCAACGAACGACAGCACCGTGCGATCGAACTCGCCGCGGAACGGATGGTTGGGATCGCGGCGGACTTCTTCGAAGAACGCGGTCGCCGACGCCACGATCTTGTTCACCAGGAATTTGTCGGTGCGATAGAGCTTTAGCAGCGTCGGCAACTGGCTGCGGACTTTCTCGCGGATCATCGCCATGGTCTCGACCTGGGTCAGCGTATCGTGAACCACACGCATGAGATCGTCGAGCAACGCTTGATGCCGGCGCTCTTGCACAAAGGCGCGCAGCGTGCCGGCGGCGAGCGGCGCGAGATCAATCGATTGCAACTGCGAGGTCATCCGGCGGGTGATGAAGGTCATCAGCCCCGAGGTTTCGGTCGCTGAAAACGCCTCCGGCAAAAGCCTCAATGCGAAGCGGGCGAGATCGTCGCTGCGCTTGCGCTCGCGCAGCCAGTCGGCAATGAAGGAGCCGAAATCGACCTGGCGCAGTTTTGCTTCGACCGGCGTTGCCTCGAGGAAATGCACCTCGATGAATTCGCCGAGCTTGTCGGCGATGCGCTCCTGGTTGCTCGGGATGATCGCGGTATGCGGGATCGGCAATCCCAGCGGCCTCTTGAACAGCGCGACCACCGCGTACCAGTCGGCGAGCCCGCCGATGGTGGCTGCTTCCGCGAATGCCGCGACGAAGCCGAACACAGGGTGCACCGGGAGCAAGAGCTTTGCGATCACGAACAGCGCCAGCGTCGCCGTCAGCACCAGCGTCGCCAGCGCCTTGACCCGCCTGAGTTCCGCGGCGCGCCGGGCGTCGCCGGGCGCGTCGAATGAGAAGGTGGCGGGTGAGCTCATGGCGGCTTTCGAGAGGATAGAAGGCGAGTGCGCTACGGCCTTGCGTGTCCCGGACGCGGTGCAGCGCTTCTTAGCGCTGCTCCGCAGAGCCGGGACCCACAACAGATATAGGTAGGGATGGACCCCGGATCAGCAGCGCACCACGTCGCAAAACGCGGCGTGCTGCGCAGCGTCCGGGGAACGCGCAAACACCAGGACAAAAAGAAGGCCCGCGCAAAGCGGGCCTTAAAACTCTCCGCCGATCGACAGGGGTCAGGCAGTCTTGGTGTAGACCTTGGCGAAGTTGTCCTGGGCGGTCTTCGCGCCGTTGGCAACCAGTTGGCCGAAATATTCGGTGGTCGCCTTCGCCCGCGAGACGAACACTTCGCCGCGCGCACGGGCCATGTCGGACTGGATCTGGACCGCTTCGTTCAGCGACTTGGCAGACGCCAGCTTCTCGATGCCGGCGAAGAACGCTTCCGCGTCCTGGTAGAGCGCCTGCTGAATGTTGCGGCTGATCTTGGCGGCCTCGCTGACGGAGTCAGCAGCGGCGGTCTCGATCGCAGCAGTCACCTTCTCGGAACCGGCGAATGCTTCGGCAGCACGATCCTTGGCGGTGTTGGCGGTCTTCTTGACGAACTCGCGCGCAGCCTCGGGGACTTCCATGTTCTGGAGGTTCTTCAGGGCTTCGGTGACGGGCGCAAAGGCCCCTTTCACGCTGTCGAGCATCGGGTTTGTTTCGGTGGTCATGGGGGTCTCTCCATCCTCAGGTTTTGAGCTATGGGCTCACCCCGTCCGGATTGGCCCGGGGCGAGATCCTTGTGCCATAGGTAATGGTGCGTCGCAACATCAATGTTGCGATGCGATATCACTAAACCGTGATCAGCCCGATTGTTGGGCTTTTGCCTGCCCAGCAGGCTTTTAGTGCTGGACAGCCTCGTCCAGCCCGTAGGCCTCCAACTGGGCCTGGAACTGCGCGATATTGTGCCCGAGCACGACGATATCGTGCTTTTTGCCATCGACATCGCGCACATGGTCGCGCAGCAGCGCCTCGGCCTTGAAGCCAAGGCTTTCGAACAGCGCGATCGCGCCCCTCTGGTCCACCGTCATCTGCACCGAGAGCTTTTCCAGCCCGGCGCCCAATGCCAAGGCAAACGTCTCCTGCGACAGCGCGCGCCCGACGCCCTGCCCGCGCACCTCCTGCGACACCACCATCCTGATCTCGCCGACATGGGGCGACCAGGAATGCGGGTCGCGCACCACGGTGCCGCAGCCGACCACCTTGCCGTCCTTCACCGCCAAAAGGCTCGTGATGTCGCCGCGCTCGATCTCGTGGATCCAGGCCGACAGCACCTTTGGCTGGCTGATATTGCGCGGCAGGAACAGCAAGTCATGCGTCGGCAGCGCCTTGGCAAAGTCGAGCACGGCGGCCTCGTCGGTCCGTGACATCAGGCGGAATTCCACATCGCCGGCGTCGGTCTTGACGTGGCGCGGATAAGAACGTTGTTCACTCATGTCGATCTTCCACCTAACCAGGAGTCCAGCTTCGGCCACAGCCGCCTGATCGCGTTGGCGCCGGCAACGAGGCTGACGTGACCGCCTTTCAGCATCACCTCCTCCTTGTCCTGCGATCCGACCTTCGCGATCAGGTGCCTGGCGGCATCATAGGGAACGATGTGGTCGTGCTCGGCGACCGCATGCAGGATCGGCACCTTGATGTTGGCGATATCGGCCGGCCTGCCGCCGACCGACATCGTGCCGTTGTAGAGCTTGTTGTCCCACATCAAATCCTTGGTGATGTCGCGGAAATATTCGCCGGCGAGCGGCAGCGTATCGGTCGCCCAGCGATCGAACATCCGGTACGATTTCACGAACTCGTCGTTCCAGATGTTCTCCCACAACTGCACCTGGCCTGCGGCGCGCGAGGCCGGCCGCAGCATCTCGAACGACGACAGGATCATTTCCGGCGGTACGTTGCCGACGCTGTCGATCAGCCGGTCGACGTCGAAATAGCGGCGGTCGGCAAAATTCTGGAACAGCTTCATCTCGCGGAAATCGACCGGCGTGGTGAAGCAGATTAGATTCTTCATCGGGCCGTCGGCAAAGATCGAACCGTACAGCAGTGACAAGACGCCGCCGAAGCAGTAGCCGATCACGGTGATTTCGCTCTCGCCGGAATCGGCTTGCACACGGCGGACGCAATCCGGGATGAAGTCGAGGACGTAGTCCTCCATCCGCAAGCTCTTCTCTTCGGGCTTCGGCGCGGTCCAGTCCAGCATGTAGACGTCGTAGCCGCGCCTCAGCAGGAATTCGATAAAGCTCTGGCCGGGCACCATATCGAGGATGTAGCCGCGATTGGTGGTCGCCATCACGATCAGGATCGGCACGCGATAGATTTCGTCCTCGACCGGGCGGTAATGATAGAGGTTCATGGTGCCGCGAACGTGCAGGATGTCCTTTGGGGTCGAACCGAGCGACGGCCCCGAGGCCGAGAAATACTCGACGCCCTTGATGCTGCGCTGGATCGCGCGCTCTACCTCGGACTGGACGCGACCGGGGATATCAGCCAGATCGAGCCCCGCAAGATCCAGGCCAGCGGCTGCGTTCATTTTGGCTCTCCGGGAGGCGGCGGCGGGCGCTTGGTGCGCGGCGGTCGGGGTGCCGCGGCAACGCTGTCATGCGTCATCCCGGAGATGGCGTTCATCTGCTGCAGCAGCACCTTGATCTCGTTCAACTGTCCTTCAATGGACTGCAGCCGCTCGGCCATGCCGATCATCTGGGCCCGGCTCGGCAGGTTCATGCTGACGAGGTATTTTTCCATCAGCTCGCCGAGCTGCTTTTGCGCGCCTGCCGTGACCCCGCCGGCCTGGTTCATCGCCTTGGAGAATTGCGGCGACGCCATCGCCTGATTGGCGAAGGCATTGAACCCCTTCTCCATCTCGCCGATCATTTTCTGCCATAACGCGAGCGGATCGTTGGTCTTGTCGGCCATTGGCGCCCTCCCGCCATCATCGTCATCGGGGTTGGTTCCCCGTCATTTGTCGTCATACGACACCGTTGCGGCGGGCCGGTCAACAGCGAGTGGCCCCCGCAACATCGGAAAGCCTTCTGCGCCGCCGGAAACCGTGGCATAGAGTTCCGCTTCGACTACCGTTTTGAAGGGAAACAACAGGTGAACTTGTCAGCCCATCAGCCGCCGCAGATCGCCCGCGCCAATGGCATCGATATCTGTTACGAGATTTTTGGCGACGCCGCCGCCGAGCCGATGCTGTTGATCATGGGGTTAGGGTCCCAGATGATCCTCTGGGACGACGATTTCTGCCGCCAGCTTGCGGCGCGCGGCTTTCGCGTCATCCGCTTCGACAATCGCGATATCGGCAAATCCTCAAAACTCACCGGCGGCAAGCGCCTCTCGGCGGTCGAATTGCTCAAGCTGCGATTCCTGAAGATTCCGGTCGCAGCCCCCTACAAGCTCATCGACATGGCGAAAGACACGACCTCCCTGATGGACGCGCTCGACATCAAGTCGGCGCATCTGGTCGGAGCTTCCATGGGCGGCATGATCGCCCAGGAAATCGCGATCTCGTTTCCAGAGCGGGTGCGCTCGCTCACCTCGATCATGTCGACGACGGGCAATCCAAAACTGCCGCAGGCGACCCGCGAGGCCGCCGCGATCCTGGCGGCGCCGCCGCCGGCGACCAAGGAGGAATATCTCGTTCGCTTCGCGCAAACCTGGAAGGTGCTCCGCGTCGGCAGTTTTCCGCAAGACGAGGCGCTCGACCCCTCGCGCGCCGAACGCATCTTCGCGCGCGGTCTCAATCCGGCCGGCGTCGGGCGCCAGTTCCGCGCCATCCTGGCCTCCGGCAGCCGCAAGGAACGGCTGCGGCAGGTCAAGGCGCCGACGCTGGTCATCCATGGTACCGTCGATCCCCTGGTGCGGCCCGAAGGCGGCAAGGACACCGCGGCCTCGATTCCCGGCGCCAAGCTTTTGATGATCGAGGGCATGGGGCATGCGCTGCCGATCCCGATGTGGCCGCAGATCATCGATGCGATCGACAAGCACGCCCACGGCGCGAAGGCGAAAGCGGCGTAGCAAATGTAGATGGGCAAAGGCGCGCTTGCGCCGCGCCCACCACTTATCCACGAATTCCCTTTAGGAATGGTGGGCACGCTTTGCTTTGCCCACCCTACGAATCTCACCCGCCCGCCCACACATCGAGCACGTAGCGATTTTTGGCGCCGAGATCGTCGATCCAGCGCTGCCCGGCATCGGCGTCGCTACCTGTGCGCTCGCGATAGATCGCGACCAGCGCTGCCTTGACGTCCGGCTCCATCTTGCCGCCGTCGCCGCAGACGTAAGTAATCGCGCCTTGCTCGATCAAATTCCAGACTTTTTCCTTTTGCGCCGCGATCAGGTGCTGCACATAGGTCTTCGGGCCCTCGCCGCGCGAGAACGCGGTGTAGAGCTCAGTGACGCCGTCGGCGGCGAACGCCTTCAATTCGTCGGCATAGAGAAAATCCTCATCCGGATGGCGGCAGCCGAAGAACAGCATCGCAGGGCCGAGGCTAGTGCCCTTGTTCTTGCGATTGGCGCGTTCCTGCAGAAAACCGCGGAACGGTGCCAAGCCGGTGCCGGGACCGATCATGATGATCGGCACCGCGCTATCGTCAGGCAGGCGGAAACCGGCCTTGGTCTCGCGCACCGTGGCATGCACGGTGTCGCCGACCCGGCGGCCGGCGAGATAGTTGGAGCAGACGCCCTTGTAGATGCCGCGCCCCGAGCTTGCGGGCGCCTGCACCACCGCGGCGGTGACGCTGCAGCGCGCGGCATCGCCAGCGGGCGAGGACGAAATCGAATAATAGCGCGGCGCGAGCAGCGACAGCATTTCGAGATAAGCGTGGAACGGCAATTCGCAGGCCGGATGTTCTTCTAGCAAATCGAACACCGATTTGCGTTTGGTCAGCACGTCGCTGCGATAGCGCTCGGTGGCAGCGGCATCGTCGCCGAGATAGGCCAGCAGTTTCGGCTTTGTCACCGGGCAGCGTGTCTGCTCCGACATGATCTGGATCTGCTTGCGGGTCGCGACCTGCTGCAATTCGACAAACTCGGTGAGTAGCCGCCCGACCGACACCGCGTCGCCGACCGGCAATTGCGCACGGCGGCCTTCGGCGACCTGCAGCCTGATCTGATCGGCGGGCAGGAAGCCGAAGCGGCGCGCCACGGAATCCACCAGCGCCGGGTCGTTGCGCGGCACCACGCTCAAGTGATCGCCGACGCGATAGCTGACGCCAGCGGGCAGCTGCACCTCGATATGCCGGGTCGATCGATCGGACGGGTTGCCGCCAGTCCTGTTCTGCAGCTCGTTATTGACCAGTACCTTCACCGGCAGAGCGCCGCCCTGCACCACCATGGTATTGACCGCGGCCTGCGCCACCGGCTCGATCTTGTAGAGCGGCTCGTCATCGGCGCTGCGGCTGAAATTCGCATCGAGGCCGAATTCCCTCACCGCGGCGGGTGCTGCGGCCGAAAACCAGCTCTCGAACTGGCCGTCGAGATCGCTGCGAGCGTCGCCCTCGCCCCGCGCATAGACATTTCGCGCGCCGCGCGCCTTCAGCTGCTCGTCGATGAAACGCGGAATCGACTGGTAGGTCGCGGCCCAGTCGCTGTTGCCGCAGCCGAACACGGCGTAGCGGAGCCCGGCGAACGCGTCCTTTGGCAGATCGCCGCCAAGCCAGTTTGCGAATTGCGTGGCGTTGTCGGGCGGTGCACCGTTGTAGGACGCGCAGAAAATCAGCACGCCGCCCTGCTCCGGCAGCGTGCCGGCGAAATCATCGAGCGGTGCGAGTTTTGTCGCAAAGCCGTTGACCTCGGCCAAATCAGCCACGCGGGTCGCCAGTTCTTCGG
>JBATYU010000150.1:0-8592 GCA_049674245.1 Bradyrhizobium sp.
CGCAAGCCGATCCTGCTGGTGGCGCATCTCGACGTGGTGCCGGCCAGCGGCGACGACTGGTCGGTCGATCCGTTCAAGCTGACCGAAAAGGACGGCTATTTCTATGCGCGCGGCAGCGGCGACGACAAATACATGGCGGCTTCCTTCATCGCCAATCTCATCCGCTACAAGAACGAGGGCTACAAGCCCGACCGCGACATCATCGTGGCGCTCGAGACCGACGAGGAAATCTTCGACCGCGACGGCCTCGGCATCCAGTGGCTGATCAGGAACCACCGCGACCTGATCGATGCCGAATTCGCGCTGAACGAGGGCGGCGGTGTCGGGCTGAAGGACGGCAAGCCGATCCGGAACAGCGTCCAGACCAGCGAGAAGGTCGCGCTGACCTATCAGATCGATGTCAAAAATCGCGGCGGCCACAGCGCGGTGCCGGCCAAGGACAATGCGATCTATCACCTCGCGGAAGGATTGGTGCGGCTTTCCAAATTCAGTTTCCCGGCGCACCTCAACGACACCACGCGCGCGTTCTTTGAGCGGTCCGCGCAGCTTGAGGCCGGCCAGACCGCGGCCGATTTGCGCGCGGTCGCATCCGACAAGCCGGATCCATCGGCGGTGTCGCGGCTCTCCACAAATCCGGTCTACAATGCGCTGCTGCGCACCACCTGTGTTGCGACCATGCTTGAGGGCGGCAACGCGATCAACGCGTTGCCGCAGCTCGCCAGCGCCAAGGTCAATTGCCGTATCATGCCGGGCGAATCGGTCGACGAGGTCAAGGCGACGCTCGAGCGCGTGCTCGCCGACGACCAGATCAAGGTGACGCAACTCGACACACCCACGCTCAGCGCGCCTTCCGTGCTCAACGAGGAGATCGCGGGCGCCATTGAAAAACTGTCGCGCGAATTCTTTCCCGGCGCGATCGTGCTGCCGGTCATGAGCGCCGGCGCCACCGACGGCAGTTTCCTGCGCAACGCCGGGATCCCGACCTATGGCCATTCGGGCATGGCGATCGACGTCGGCGAATCCCGCATTCACGGCAAGGACGAACGGGTTCCCGTGAAATCGTTCTACCAAGGCGGCGAATATCTCTATCGATTGGTGAAGGTGCTGTCAGGCGGCGGAACCAAATAGGGTTCGACAGCCCCCGGCAGCCTCGACCGCAATCTTGCCGCTGGAATTGCGCGCCCGGCCCCCTAAATAAGGGGGCGAGTCTTTACTTTAGGTATTTTGGGAGGCGGCCCATGATTCCAAGAGGCGCTTTTTTCGCGACTGTTTGCACCACACTGCTGGCATCGATTGGCGCGTCGGTTGCGGACGAGTATCGTCCCGACCTGTTCCTCGGCCTTGATCTTTCGCAAGCGGTGCTTTCGCCGAAACCGCTGGGGCCGGCTACCGAATTCGCGCCGGTCGCGGTCGAGGCCGGAACCGATCGCAACAGTGAAGCTTGGTGGGCGCGCAATGAACTCAAGACCGAGCCCAGGAAAGTAGCGGTTCAAAAGGTAAGAGTGGCGCACGTCCAGATTGCGGCGCATCCCCGCAGCGAGAAGCCGCATGGTGCGGCTCGAACCAGGCTGGCGCGGCGGCACAATAACCCGCTCGACGCGCAAGCCCTCGATACGCGGATCCAGGTCTGGCCGTGCAGGTCCGGCGGCATCTGCAGCTGGAAGCGAACGGCGGAATAGGCGCGCCGCGTTATTCCCTTCGCAAATGGCCGAGTTCGATCGCTCGGACGATATATCTCAAGCTCGACGACGTTGCGTTCGAAGGCATCTCGATGTGTCCGGTCACCGGACGACTTGGCGGCAGAATTCCGCGGTCAATTGATCTTCCAGTTGAAGTTCGTGGATGTCTGTCAAGAATTTGAAACCGAACGTGAAAACGAGCGCGCTCAGCATCATCCACGCTCCGAGGGTGCGGGCAAGACCGACAACGCTCGCACCATTCATGCGCTGTTCCATCGGAAAAGGTAAAAGCGTCGAGGGTGCGTCAAAGCCAGCGTGATTGGAGCCAGATAAGTGCCGATCACGTCGCCCCGAAATGCCAGATGTTGCGACATGCCCGGCATGTGAGCGGCGTCGAAAGCCATGGTGGTGGCGTGAATCGCGCCGGATACGATGACGAAGTCGATCAGAGGCAGCGCCTTGACCGGATCACGCGCGGCCCAAACAAGGAAGGCGCCCATCGTCACATAGACGGCTACCAGCATATGCTCCATGGCCAGATTGCGATTGGGATAATCCCATATCCACGAGCCACGCTCGAGAACCAGCATATTCAGGGGATAGAGGATCATCAACGAGAGGCCATTCAAGACCAACGCAATTCGGGCCGGCAGATAATCGTGGGGCATGGGATCACCCTCGGTTGACGGGGCCATACTGCCAACAATTGACGCGCGCCGGTTGCGAATTCTGCATGCGTTTCGCAAGCAAAATTTGTATAATGGAGCAGAAAGGCGCTTTTTATTGAAGCCGGAACAGGACCAACAAGCGTTCAAGGACCCCGGGCTCTCCTGGAGCCAGTTACGGGCGTTTGAAGCCTGCGCGAGGTTGTCGAGCTTTAACGCCGCAGCCGCCGAGCTGAACCTGACCGCGTCGGCGATCCGCTACCAGGCCGGGCTCCTCGAGGGACGGATCGGGGTCAAGCTGTTGGACCGCCAGGGCGGGCGGCTCTCGTTGACTTCGGCAGGGACGGCCTTTGCACGGCAAATCTCCAAACCGATGCGGGAGCTGGTCAGGGCTTGCGCAGACGCAGGCAGCTCGGCTGCGACAGCACCAATTACGTTGACCGCTCCACCGCTCTTCGCCCGCCAGTTTCTATTCGATCGGCGGTTCCTGAGATGGTGCGACGACAATCAGGTCAGGTTGGACGTCACCGACGCGAAGCGCGATCTGCTGACGACCGATCAAATCGTGGCGGTCCGGTTGGATGCGGAAGAGGACGCCGATCTGGCGGTAACGCCGATTTTGGGCGTGGAACTGGTTTTGGCTGCGGCGCCGTCGGTTGCGGCGCTGGCGCGCCCGTCCGATCCGGCATGGTGGGCCGAGCAGATTCTCATTAGTCCAAGCGTCAGCGACAACGCCTGGCCGTGGGCCTGGCGCGTGCTGAAATTGCCGGCGCCGAAGACCACCCGTCCGCTTCGCTTCTCATCCTACGCCGCCGCGCTCGAAGCCGCCTGCGCCGGACACGGCGTATTGTTGGCGCCGTTGCCATTCAGCGAACGTGAGTTTGTCGCGGGACGACTTTCGCGGCTCTCGGATGTCAGGCTATCGAGCAGCATCGGATATTCCCTGGTGATGCGGCGCGAGTTCGCGCTCTTGCCGAGGGGCCGTTCGCTGCAGCGACGGGTCCTTTCCGCTGTTGCGAAATCGGGCGCGCCGCAGACGCCATGGCCTTGAGTCATCCGTTCGTCGCAAAACCTTGTGCCGGGAGTCAAAAAACCGTCGGCCACCAGTCAAGTTGAGCCGGCAACTTTCGTCGTGATTCGGCGAAGGTTTCCGAAATGGCGATTGCGATAGCTGCGAACAAGCGCCTCACCAGACGTCAGTTGCTGGTGCGCTCCGCATCCACCGTCGCGCTCGCCGGCCTCACGGGTCTCGCAAAACCCTATCTCAGCCGCGCCGCCGAGCGTCCGCAAATCGCGGGCGGCATCCAATCGGGTGACGTGTCCGACGGCTCGGCGATCGTGTGGGCGCGCGCCGACCGGCCCGCGCGCATGCAGGTGGAATGCTCCACCGTCGAAAGTTTCAAGACCATCCTTGGCGCGGCTTCAGCTGATGCATTGCCGGATCACGACTTCACCTCAAAAGTGCTGCTGGAGAATCTGCCGCCGGCGCAGGATATCTTTTATCGGGTGCGCTTTTTGGATAGCGCCGGGAGCGGCATCGCTGGCCAAACCCAGACCGGACATTTCCGCACCGCGCCCGCGACGCGCGATTCGATTTCCTTTGTCTGGTCGGGCGACACCGCAGGCCAGGGCTGGGGCATCGATCCCTCCCGCGGGGGATATCGCAGCTACGCCACCATGCTTCAAAACCGTCCGGACTTCTTCATCCATTGCGGCGATCACATCTACGCCGATTGTCCGGTGCCATCAGAACTGAAGCTGCCGAACGACGACATCTGGCGCAACATCGTCAGCGAAGAGAAATCCGAGGTCGCCCACAGCCTCGACCAGTTTCGCGGCAACTATAAATACAATCTGCTCGACGAGAACCTGCGCACCTTCCACGCACAGGTGCCGATGTTCGCGCAATGGGACGACCATGAAGTGACCAACGACTGGTCGCCGATCGGCAGCGTCGACGAGACCGGCTACGACGAGGACGGCACCTCGCGCCTGGTGGCGCGGGCCCGCCGCGCGTTCTTCGAATTCATGCCGATCCGCTCCGTTGGCGGACAGGCCGGCCGCGTCCATCGCAAAATCGGATATGGGCCGCTGCTCGACGTGTTCCTGATCGACATGCGCAGCTACCGCGATTCGACCTGGAACAAGCGCTGCGACCGCAGCGACACGTTCATCCTGGGGCCGGTCCAGCTCGCCTGGCTGAAGCGGGAGCTCGCTTCTTCCAATGCGACCTGGAAGGTGATTGCCGCCGACCTGCCGATCGGCCTGATCAGCGAGGACGCGATTGCACTAGGCGACGGCCCGCCCGAGCGGCGCGAGCACGAGATCGCCGATCTCCTGTCGTTCATCAAGCGCGCCGACGTTGCGAACGCGGTGTGGCTGACAGCCGACATGCATTATACGGCCGCGCATTATTACGATCCGAACCGCGCGGTATTTTCCGATTTCGAGCCGTTCTGGGAGTTCGTCTCCGGGCCGCTGCATGCGGGGACGTGGGGACCGGGCCAGCTCGACAACACGTTCGGACCATCGGCGATGTTCCAGAAGGGCTGCAGCGCGGAGCAGGGTGAAAATCTCGCGCCGTGTTTCGGGCTGCAATTCTTCGGCCGTGTCGACATCGACGGAAGGTCCGGCGTCATGACGGTGACGCTGAAGGATGTCGACAACCGCGACCTTTGGTCGATCGACATCGAACCGCGGCCGGATGCGCGGGCGCCGAAAGTGCTGGCGCAGCCTTCGTGAGCGTCTCGCAACATCTTGATCCGGGCTAGCCTTGATCTGCCCCGCGCTTCGTGCGCAAATTGCAAGGGGCGGTCCCGCCGTCTCTTTCATTGCTTCAGCCAACATTTGCTTGACCGACATCGCCGGCTGTTCCGGCGGTGAATGTGTTTAGGAGTAACCATGGAAAATCTCAAAACCCAGGGCATCAGCCTGCCGCGGCTCGGGCTCGGCACGTTTCGCATGCAGGGCGACGTCTGCCGCGCCGCGGTCGAAAGCGCGCTAGCGCTCGGCTATCGCCATATCGATACCGCGGAAATGTATGCCAATGAGGAGGCGATAGGTGCTGCGATTGCCGCGTCCGGCGTCGTGCGCAAGGATTTGCACGTGACGACAAAGGTCTGGAACGAAAACCTCGCGCCGGAGGCGATGCGCCGGGCGTTCGACAAGAGCCTCAAGAAGCTGAGGCTCGATCAGGTCGATCTTTATCTGGTGCACTGGCCGGCGCCGAACATGAACCTGCCGGCGATGTTCGAAACCCTGATGAAGCTGAAGCAGGAGGGGCGCACCCGCGCCATCGGCGTCGCCAATTTCAACATCGCGCTCTTGAAGACCGTGGTCGAGGAGATCAAGGCGCCGATCGCCTGCAACCAGATCGAATATCATGTGATGCTGGATCAGACGAAGGTAGCGAAATATCTCGCGGCAAAATCGATTCCTCTCATCGCCTATTGTCCGCTGGCGCAGGGCCGCGCCGCTTCCGACGAAACGCTGCTTGCGATCGGCAAGAAGCATGGCGCCAGCGCGGCGCAGGTGGCGCTGAGCTGGCTGCTCGATCAGGATGGCGTCGCAGCGATTCCGAAGACATCGCGCCGCGAGAGCCAAAAGGCCAATCTCGATGCGCTGAAAGTGAAACTCGACGACGACGATCGGAAGAAGATCGCCGCGCTGCCGAAAGACAAGCGCTGCGTCAATCCCGGATTTGCGCCGGCGTGGGATTGAAACGGCTTCGTCATCCCTGCGTAACGGCTTTGCCGTTATCGCTGGAGGTGCGAGCTCTCGCGAGCCTCGAAGGATGAGATGCGGCTCATCCTTCGAGACGCCGCGCGCCGCGCGGCTCCTCAGGATGAGGCGTTGCATGTATGCACAAAGGGATGGCCCCTTGCGGGGCCATCCCTGTCGGGCCTCTAGTAGCCGTGGCGATGTTTGACGATCACGACCCGGTCGCCGTGATGCCGCCAACCATCGTGCCAGCCGCGATCGCGATGTTCGCGGTATTCGGCATGGGCGCGATCCCAGTGATGGCCACCGCGCTTGATGACGACGGTCTCGGCACTGGCAATTGACGGCGCCGCGACCGCGATCGCACCGAGGGCTGCGATGACATATCCAAGCTTCTTCATGTTGTCCTCTCCTCACATTTCGCGAAGATTAAACTTCGCCGGAGAAGGAGCGTTCCGAGGGAACCGCGAGAGAATTCTGAACAAGTGTTCAGCTAACCGCGCTTGTGCACTTATGTTGCGGTGGCGTCGGATTGCCGTTGGCAGTGAACTCACCGTGCTTGATAGTGTATTCGCCCTTCCGGCTACGATTATACATCGCGCGTATGGAGCCGTCGGGCTGCTTCATCAATCCATATTCGCGCGTCTCTTTCAGCGAAGGAAAGAAAACGCGTAAGTTCAACATGCCGTCGGCGGAGACTTTGACGCCGACAACCTCGTTGTCGTCGCTGGCGTCGCCGAAGTTGCGCCGATAGATGAGGCGGTCATCTCGTGCAACCTCGTAGATCAGGACCGTTCCCCTGTCGTGGTCGGGCGGCAGCGAACAATCCAGCGACCAGGCACCGATCAATCCCCATTTGCTCGCGGTTTCCGTCACCGTCCCCGCGAACGCGCAAGGCGCAAGTATCAGGAAAACCGGGATTGCCAGCGCCAGCCGGATCAATTGATAGTTCGGGTTTCGCAAAGCCCCGACCCTCCCGGTCGATCGACCATCGAACGCTAACATTTCGATTCCGGCGCAAATAGGCCGATGCACGTAGCGGCACCTTGCGGAAGGCAGGCCGCCGGCGCATCATTCGCGGATAAAAGCAAAATTGGGGGAGCGCCATGTCCGCATGGTCACGCCGGCATTTTCTTGAGCTCACGGGGTCGGCCGCCGCCGCGCTAATATCCGCAAGCGCCAATGCGGCCATGGGGCCGAACGACAAGTTCGATCTCGTGATCAAGGGTGGCGAGGTGCTCGATCCCAGCCAGTCGCTGCGCGGGAAGCGCGACATCGGCATCCGCTGGGGCGTGGTCGAGGCGATCGAGGCGGAGATTCCAGCCGCGCGGGCGTCGAAGACGATCGATGCCGCAGGTAAGCTGGTGCTGCCCGGCCTGGTCGACCTGCATTGCCACGTCTACCCCTACGGCTCGGCGATCGGCATCCCCGCCGACGAACTGGTGCAGTTTCAGGGCACCACCACCGTGGTGTCGGCGGGCGATGCCGGCGTCAACAACCTCGCGGCATTGCGCCGTTACATCGTGGCGCAGTCGCGGGCGCGGATCTACGCCTTCGTCCATATCGCCAATAACGGACTGTCGGCGTTCCCGGTCGCCGAACTCTACAATATCGACAACGCGCAGGTGGAGGCGTGCGCGATGGCGCTCGCCGAAAATCCGGACTTCCTGATCGGCGTCAAGGTGCGGATGTCGGAGAATATCATTTTCAAGCATGGCCTCGAGCCCTTGAAGCGCGGCATCCAGGCCTGCGAGATGTGCGGCTGGCCGGCCAAGATGATGGTGCATATCGGCGGCGTCGAGACCAAGGAGCTGATGTCGCAGATCCTGGATCTGTTGCGGCCCGGCGACGTGCTGACCCATTGTTACTCCGGCTTCCCGAACGTGTCTGGCGTCGGCACCAACATCGTGCAGGACGGCAAGCTGTTGCCGGCAGCCCTTGCCGCCAAGCAGCGCGGCGTGATGTTCGACGTCGGCCATGGCGGCGGCAGCTTTGATTTCACGGTGGCGGAAGTGGCGATCCCGGGCGGCTGCACGCCGGACACCATCTCGTCCGACATGCACGTGTTCTCGGGCAATTCGCCGGGCATGCCGTTCCTGCCGAATGTCATGAGCAAGTTCATGGCGATGGGCTTTTCGCTGGAGCAGGTGGTGACGATGACGACCTCGGCGCCTGCCAAGATCATCAACCGCACGCCGAAGATCGGCACCTTGCAGTTGGGGGCGCCCGGCGACGTCGCGATCATGGAGCTGGTGGAGGGGCCGGTGACGTTCGTCGATACCCGCAACAACAAGCGCGACGGCAAGGTCTACCTGAAGCCGATCCAGACCGTTATCAACGGCGTGCCGTTCGGCCGGCCGTATCAGGCGCCGTTCGCGGTGAGATAGCTGCTCAAGCAGCGCTCAGCCCAGCAGCGCCTGAGCGCCTTCCCACAATTGGTTCACCACTTCACCGGCCGGTCGCGCGCTCGCGAGCGCACCCGATTGGCCGGCCCATGCCTGCATGCGATCGATGTCGTTGGCTTTGAC
>JBATYU010000151.1:0-2750 GCA_049674245.1 Bradyrhizobium sp.
TCGAAAAATGCTCGGCGGTAGTTGGCTTTGCTCTCGGGGGGCGTTTTCCGCTTTTTCCTGGCTGGCGTCGCAGCCTGATCGGCGAACACCACAACCGATCCGCCAAGCCTTTACGCAATCGACGCGCGTTGCCTGTCGTAAATTAAATCCGGCCATATTGGTGATGCAGTCCGCCCAAGATTGGGCGACAAAGAATGTGCCCGGCGCGATCGACGGCGCGCGAGACCGGCGCATCTTTCTCCAGGGATAGATGCGTGCGGGCCCCATTGTAATATTTCATGTAACAGAGCAGCAGGTGACGGAGGTGGCGCTCGCTGAATACAATAACGTGGTCAAGGCATTCCCGTCGGATCGAACCGATCAGCCTTTCAGCATATCCATTTTGCCAAGGGGAGCGCGGCGACGTGGGTCGATCACGGATGCCTATCGATCGGAGTCTGCGGATAAATACCTCACCATAGGCCCCGTCACGGTCACGAATGAGATAGCGGGGAGCCTGTTCCCAACCACATGCTTCCGTGACCTGATTTGCGATCCATTCAGCGGTCGGATGCGCTGTGACGCCAAACCACAGAATATGTCTCCGGCCGTGCCCCATGATCAGCAATCCATAGAGCAGGCGAAACGAGATTGTCGGTACGACGAACATATCCATCGCAGCGATCCCGTCAGCGTGGTTGCGGAGGAACGTCCTCCAGCCTTGGGACGGCGGGTCTCGTCGCCTGACCATGTACTTGGCCACGCTGGCGCAACATCCAAATTTCGACCTCAAGCGCTGTCCGCGACCGAAACAGATCTGCGACCATCCAAACAATGAGCCTGACAAGATCTCTCATCCCGCAACAGCATCGCCCGATTCTCGATCAACTGCTAGTAAGATTGAGTTTGCGATAGGGGCAGTGGTCGCCGCGAAGCGAAAGCAATTGCAATCGGCCAAGTAGGGCCGCTCTAGCCTCACGATTACGGGCCTGGATCTGAGCCTCTGCGCAAGGCGCTGGGATAGCACTTGCACGACTCTAGCCCGCATTTCTCACAGAGTTAGGCGCATCGGGGCTCCGAATCAGCGAAAGTTGTTTTGCGAGAACGACTTCTTGATGATTCGAGGGGAGCCCCGATGCAGACAGAGTGTATCCTGGATATGTTTGGATTTGAAGCCGTCGAAGGCCGCCAGGTGATTGCGGCGTTTGACGGTGGAGCGATCACATCGGATGCGGGCGCGCTGCTGCTGGGTGCGACGGATCGGGCGGTCAGGATGGTGGATCGGCTGGCATCGTGCTTTGTCGATCGGCGATCCCAGGCGCAGGTCGAGCATTCAGTGGCGACGCTGGTCGGACAGCGGATATTCGCCATCGCGCTCGGCTACGAGGACCTCAACGACCATGAGACGCTGCGCCACGATCCATTGATAGCGGTGCTGGCGGGAAAGCTTGAGGCGCGGCGCGCGGATTGCGCCGCAGTAGCCGGCAAGTCGACGTTGAACCGGCTGGAATTGTCGAAGCCGGAACCGTCGCGCTACCACAAGATCAGCTACGATGCGGAGGGGGTAGACCGGCTATTCGTCGATCTGTTTCTCGAGGCGCATCGGACGGCGCCCCGCCAGATCACCCTCGACCTCGATGCCACCGATGATCCGTTGCATGGTGAGCAGGAAGGGCGCTTCTTTCATGGCTACTACAAATCCTATTGTTACCTGCCGCTGTATATTTTTTGCGGGCGGCACCTTCTTTGCGCCAAGCTGCGCCGGTCCAATATCGACGCCAGCGCGGGCTCTGTTGAAGAGGTGGCGCGGATCGTTGCGCAGATCCGCGGGCGCTGGCCCAAGGTACGCATTCTGCTGCGGGCGGATTCGGGGTTCACACGCGACGATCTAATGACATGGTGCGAACAGAACGACGTCGACTATCTGTTCGGCTTGGCCAAGAATAGCAGGCTGATTGCCGAGATCGTGGCCGAGCTTGCCGAGGCCGCCGACGAGAACCGCCAGAGCGGCAGGCCAGCCCGGCGCTTCAAGGACTTCCAATACAGGACGCGCAAGAGCTGGAGCCGGCAGCGCCGCGTCGTCGGCAAGGCCGAGTGGATGATCCCGTCGGTCGCCGAGAGTGAGAGCGCGACAAAGCCCCGGCGCAAGAAGAAATCCATCAGGGTCGGCGACATCGACCTGGCCATGTTGGAAGGCCGGGCCAATCCGCGCTTCGTCGTCACCTCGTTGCAGGCCGACCAGCATCAGGCCCGCGCGCTCTACGAGAAGCTCTATTGTGCTCGCGGCGAGATGGAAAATCGCATCAAGGAATGTCAGCTCGATCTGTTCGCCGACAGAACCTCCACCCGCACCATGCGCGCCAACCAGTTGCGGCTTTGGCTGTCCTCAATGGCCTATGTCCTGATCAGCGCGCTGCGCCGCATTGCCCTGGCCACGACCCGCTTCGCCGACGCCACATGCGGCACCATCCGCCTAAAGCTGTTCAAAATCGGCGCCCATGTCCGCATCAGCGTCCGCCGGATCAAGTTCTCGATGGCATCGGCGTTTCCCTACACCGACGTCTTTCGTACCGCATGGGCCGCGCTCGACGGTGCGGCTCTCTGAACCCTCGGCCCACAGGAGAACATCCAAGTCTCATGATCCCCGAACAACCCGGCCAACCCGCCGCAGCGGGCGAGACGTCATGCCCAAATGACCGGCGCCGGTTGCGGTCTCGCCAAACTCAGCTTGCCCCAGCACTCGACCAAATGCCGTGAGAAATCCGGGCTAA
>JBATYU010000152.1:0-3327 GCA_049674245.1 Bradyrhizobium sp.
GTGACGAACTCACTGGCGGCTTCGGTGGCGCGTTTGAGCCTACATCGATCGACGGTTGCCGCTTGTTTTGTCGTTTAGCGGAAATTTCGTCGCACGGCGTTTTGGGACTTTTGCAACACTATCGGCATAAAGCGGACGTATCCGCCGCTACGACGAACGTCTGCTATTGCGGCAAAAGCGGAAGGGCATGATGAAACTGTCGACAGGAGACGCTGTCCAGCTTCTCTGGAACATGCCAACCTTTCAAGGCGCAGACCACAGCGTTATCATTGCCCTGTAACCGATGGAGGCCACGGTGCTCACCGTCACGCGCGATATGATTCTGCCCACCACCATCACCGGCTCCTACCCGCGACCGCTTTGGTTTGATCGCAGCCTGGCCGGCCGATCGTTCAAATCCGCGCTCGGCGATTCCTTGTTCCGCGAACAATACCTTGACGCGGTCGCCAGCATCATCGCCGAACAGGAAGCTGCAGGGCTCGATATCGTGACCGATGGCGACAGCCGCTTCGATCTGACCGTGGGCGGCAAGTCCTGGTTCTTCTATCCAATTGAACGTCTCGGTGGCGTCTGCGGCCACCGCGACACCTCGCGGGGCTGGATGTCGCGGCACGGACTGCGGCCCGGGAAGATATTGTGGGAGGTGCAGGAAGCCTATCAACCCGGTGTTGTGCGTGAGAAACTGACGCGCGGTCCGCTGGAATACGCCGCGCTCTGGCAAGTCGCTCAGCGCGTAACGGACCGGCCGGTGAAATTCGGCGCCATCTGCGCCCCCGCCCTCGCGTCGATGCTATGGAACGAGTTCTATGACGACGACAAAGCGATGATCCTCGATCTCTGCGACATCATGAACGCGGAGCTCCGCGATATGGCCGCCGCGGGCTGCCCATTGATCCAGGTGGAGGAACCGCCGCACCACATGCGCGCGCAGCAATCAGACTGCACGGATGCCGATCTCGAATTCCTCACCGAGGCATTCAATCGCCAGCTCACCGGGGTGAACGCCGAGATCTGGGTGCATACGTGCTGGGGCAATCCGAATCAGCAGCGCGTACATTGGAAAGTGCCGAGTTACGAACGCGCTCTGCCGCACCTGTTGCAACTTAACTGTGACGTATTGACGATCGAATGCGCGAGCTCAGACGGACAGGATTTGCATCTATTCACGCATATCAAGACCGACAAGAAGATCGGCATCGGGGTGGTCAACCATTGCAACACGGTGGTTGAACCGGCGGAGCACGTTGCGGCGCTGATCCGCAAGGCGCTGGAATATATCCCCAAGGATCAGCTCGTCATCAGCACCGATTGCGGCTTTGGCCGCGAGGGGCTGTCGCGGCGCATCGCGTTTTACAAGTGTGTGGCACTGGTCGAGGGTACGAATATCGTCCGCCGGGAGCTCGGGCTGCCGGAAGCGCGCGTGCGGGCGGCCGATCCGAAACTGTGGTTCGCCGGGCGAGAACCCATCAGGTGAATTTCGTTTGATTTCGGCTTCTGGCACGTTTGAGACATGCCGACTGACGCCGGAAATGTCTGCTTTCCGGGGTATTTCGGAAGTCCCGTTTCAGGGTCGTCAGGACCCGGTTTTGACCCACTTCGGACCTGTTGCTCTCTTCTGTCGCTCCTTCTTGTTGCGATGCACAACACGCCGCTCAGCTTGATCTAAATCAAACCAAGGCCGCCCCTCCCGTGGCCAGCATTGAACTTCTGCAATTGGAGGAGAAGCACATGCCGAAGCGCCTTCTGCAGGTTCTCCTTTTAGCGACAATTGCTCTGCTTGCTTGCCGCCCAGCTTCGGCAGATGAATCCGCTTCGCCTCCAAGAGTCGAAGAGGAGATGTGGGCACTGCCATTTCCCTTGCCGGTGCTTGCCTATGTGGTCCGGCCTCTCGGCGATGGACCATTTCCTCTGGTCGTCATGAACCATGGAATTTCGCTTGACGCCAACCAGCGGACAATGTTTCCGACGGTGGAGTACCGGGACGCCGCATCTTGGTTCGCGCGGCGCGGTTATTTCGTAATCTCGCCACTTAGATATGGGGCCAGCAGTCTCGATGATAAGGACCGTGGGCTCTACGGGGCCGTCTTCGGGCATGTCGGCAGTTGCGACAACCCGAACTTCCGTGGTCCAGGGCTCGCCATCGCCACTCTCAACGAGTGGGTCATCGAGAACATGCAGAAGAAAAAACAGATCATACCCGGCAAGGCCATTGTCGTGGGCCAGTCGGGCGGCGGCTGGGGATCGATTGCGCTTGCGAGCCGGAACCCGCCATTGGTTGGTGCGATCATCACATTTGCTGCGGGGCGCGGCGGCCGAGTCGACGGCAAGCCAAACAACAACTGCGCTCCTGACAAACTCGTTGCTGCGACTGGCGATTTCGGCCGCACGGCGCACGTACCAATGCTTTGGATATATGCGGAGAACGACAGCTATTTTGGGCCGGAGCTAACCAAACGCATGCATGACGCCTTTACCGCTGCGGGAGGCGACGCAGAATACCATATGCTCCCTGCCTTTGGGAACGATGGCCACTTTCTGATCGATGCCGCAGATGCGGTGCCGTTATGGGCACCGCTGGTAAGCCAGTTTCTTGCAAAACATTCGCTCCTTCCGACAACGGCTGTGGCGCAACAGCGGCAACTCCCCACCAACTCAACGCAGAATAAAGAGCTTCAATTACGTCCGCCCCGCGTGCAATTGCCCGAAAATATTCAGTATTCCTCATGGCGCAAGGTTTGTTTCAAGGGATCTGACGGCGCTACATTATGTCGGACGACGTCGGCCGGCACGCAGGATAACGGCGAGGTTGTGGTGCGTGTAGACTTGATCGAACGCCCTGAAGGTGGTGCTGCCCGTTTGCAGCTTTTCGTCCCCCAAGGGGGAAATATGGCGATGGGCGTCAAGGCGATTGTCGATCAGGCAGCGCCCACCAAATTTCCGTACAATTGGTGTCTCAGTAACATCTGCATCGCCGCAGACCACGTGGGCCCAGAGTTGATCGGCGAGATGGAATCCGGGCAGACCCTCAAGATCGAACTGTCCAATTTCAACTCTCCGACGGTCGCGATGAACTTTCCTCTCAACCAGTTCGCCGCGGCTCACAAAGGCCCGCCAGCAGAGACCTACGACTTTAACCTTGACGATAACTGACAGCGCTATCGCGTTGGCTGATCCCTTCTTTGAGTGAAGGTACAAACGTCGTGACGCATGCAGCCTTGACGCTGTCGCGGCTCACTGCGCAAACATTCGGGTCGAACTTGCATGCTCATGCCGGATCGACTTCCGCTCATGGCACATCTGTATGGACCGGCCGTGCGTTGCAAGTCG
>JBATYU010000153.1:0-3291 GCA_049674245.1 Bradyrhizobium sp.
ATCCTCGGGCAGCACTACCGGCAAATCGCTATCCGGCACCGCCACCACGTCGCATTTCGGGCAGTGGATCACAGGGATCGGACAGCCCCAATAGCGCTGCCGCGAGATGCCCCAGTCGCGCAGCCGGAAATTTACCTTGCGCTCGCCGACGGGCGCGTTGCCCAGCGTCATTGCCTCCAGCCGTTTCGCCACCTCTTCCTTGGCCTGCTCGATGGTCATGCCGTCGAGGAAGCGCGAATTGATCATGTAGCCGTCGCCGTCATAGGAGGTATCGGTGATGACGAAGGTTTTCGGATCGACGTCCGTCGGGCACACCACCGGCGTGACGCCGAGCCCGTATTTGTTGACGAAATCGAGGTCGCGCTGGTCGTGCGCGGGGCAGCCGAAGATCGCCCCGGTGCCGTATTCCATCAGCACGAAGTTCGCGACATAGACCGGCAGCTTCCAGTTCGGATCGAACGGATGGATTGCCTTGACGCCGGTGTCGAAGCCGAGTTTTTCCGCGGTATCGATGATTTCCTGCGCGGTGCCGTGACGCTTCGCTTCCGCAACGAACGTCGCGAGCGCAGGGTTTTTCGCAGCCGCGGCCTGCGCCAGCGGATGATCCGGCGCGATCGCCATGAATTTGGCGCCGAACAGCGTGTCATGACGTGTCGTGAAAATCCTGAGTTCGGTTTCGCCGGCGGGCGTTGTCGCTGGATCCAGCGCGAAGCGGACCAGCAGGCCTTCGGACCGGCCAATCCAATTGCGCTGCATCAGCCGCACCTTGTCCGGCCAGCGGTCGAGCGTATCGAGCGCGTCCAAAAGCTCCTGCGAGTATTTGGTGATCTTGAAGACCCACTGGTTCATCTCGCGCTGCTCGACCACGGCGCCGGAGCGCCAGCCGCGGCCGTCGATCACCTGCTCGTTGGCAAGCACGGTCATGTCGACCGGATCCCAATTGATCTTGCGCTTCTCACGCTCGGCGAGACCGGCACGCAGAAAATCCAGAAACATCTTCTGCTGATGCTTGTAATAAGACGGATCGCAGGTCGCGAACTCTCTGCTCCAGTCGAGCGAGAGCCCGATCGACCGCAACTGCTTCTTCATGGCGGCGATGTTGTCGTAGGTCCACGCTTTCGGCGCCACCTTGCGCTCGATGGCGGCGTTCTCCGCCGGCAGTCCAAACGCGTCCCAGCCCATCGGGTGCAGCACGTTAAAGCCCTTGGCGCGCATGTAGCGCGCCAGCACGTCGCCGAGCGTGTAGTTGCGGACGTGTCCGATATGGATGCGCCCGGACGGATAGGGGAACATCTCGAGCACGTAATATTTTGGGCGCTGATCGTCGTTTTTGGAGGCGAAAATCGCCTTTTCGTCCCACTGGCGTTGCCAGCGCGGCTCGGATTCGCGGGCGTTGTAGCGTTCGGAGGTCATGGAATCGCAGCGGTTTTCGCGGATTTGGCGGTCTAAAGGACGGCGGACTAGGCCACAAGAGCGGTTGTTGGGTCAACGGGTTGGCGGATGACAGCCGCCCTTCGCCGCCATGCCCGGGGTTTTACGGGGGGGTGCGCGGTTGAGGCGAGGTTAAGATTTCCGTGGGAGATTGCCCGACAAACGAGTGCCAACTCTCCCGAAAGAAAGCCATCTCAAGCCGTGACGGTTGCCACATTCGACGAGCTTGATTTCGAGTACGCGACCTCGGTTGCGGAAAAGGCGATGCGGCTGATGGCCGAGCAGCGCGTGCCGGCGACGCCCAACAATTTCCATGTCTGGTTCAAATACTGCCTCGGTGCGTCTTCTGAACTCAAGCGCACGATCGATATCCTGATCGGCAACAAGCGAAAGTTCGACACCGCCACCAATCACGACCTGTTCACGACCTATGCCGGATCGCAAGTCGTTCCCGACGACGCCGCCCTCAACAACGCGTCGCAGCAGCTCCATTCGGTGATGTCGTCCGCCAAGCAGTTCCTGACGACCGCCATTGCCGACAATCGCACGCAAATGCAGGCCATCAGCGATGTCGCCGATCGGACCGAGGCTGGCGTCGATCCGAGGCCGCTGGTCGAGAGTTTGATGAGCGAACTGGCGAAGGCAGCGGCGCGCGCGGCCAAGCTGGAGGCGAGTTTCGACGAGAAAACCCGCGAGCTGGATACGATCCGCGACTCGCTGAACAAATCGGAGGAGCGGGCCAAGACCGACACGCTGACGGGTTTGCCGAACCGCCGTGCGCTCGAGGAGTTCTTTCGCTGCGCCCAGATAGCGGCGATGGAAAAGGGAGAAGCGCTCAGCATTCTCCTGATCGATATCGACCACTTCAAGCGGTTCAACGACAATTTCGGCCATGGGGTCGGCGACCAGGTGCTGCGGTTGGTGGCAAAGGCCCTGCGCGAACGTGTCAGGGACGTCGACCTGCCGGCGCGGTATGGCGGGGAAGAGCTGATCGCCGTTCTTCCGGGCGCCGATCTCGCCGTCTGCGCGACGGTCGCCGAGCGTATTCGCCGCTCGATCTCGGAATGTCAGATCACCCGTCGCTCGACCGGCGAGATTCTTCCGGGCATTACGGTTTCGATCGGGGTCGGACAGTTTCAGTTCGGCGAGACCATGGCCGACGTGATCGATCGTTGCGACCGCGCGCTCTATCTTGCCAAGAAGACAGGGCGCAACCGGGTCGTGAGCGAGAACGAACTCAATCAAGAGCTGGCGAGTTAGCTCGCCATCGCGATCTCGCCGACGGTGTCCTTGATCCGCACGG
Organism: Bradyrhizobium sp.; assembly: GCA_049674245.1. Taxonomy (GTDB): domain Bacteria; phylum Pseudomonadota; class Alphaproteobacteria; order Rhizobiales; family Xanthobacteraceae; genus Bradyrhizobium. The sequence goes on from JBATYU010000153.1 coordinate 2,735, forward strand.
AACCATGCTCGACCACGGTGTTGCGGCCGCGATGCTTGGCTGCGTGGAGCGCCGCATCCGCCGCTTCGATCAGATCGCCCGGCCGCAACCTCTCGTTCGGGCGGGCGCACGCCACGCCGATACTGACCGTGACTTGCTGATGGCTGGAGGTCGCATGCGGCATGGCAAGATTGCGAACCGCCGCGCGGACGGTCTCGCCGATCTCGACCGCACGGCTCGAGGCAGTATTCGGCAGCAGCAGGCAAAACTCCTCGCCGCCATAGCGGCCGGCAAAGCCCATGGTCTCGGCGGCAATTCCGGACAGCGTTTCGCCGAGCCGGGAGAGACAGGCGTCGCCTTCGGGATGGCCATAGCGGTCGTTGTAGAGCTTGAAATGGTCGACGTCGATCATCAGCAGCGACAGCTCGCTGTCGTATTGCTGGGCCTTCATCAGAATCAGCGCCAGCAACGCCAGCCGTGCGCGGACTCCGAGAAGCTGCTTGAGTTTCGCTTTCTTGCGGTTGAGACTGACGCTGGACATCCCTGTTTCCCTATCCCCGTAACAAGGTATAGGGAAG
>JBATYU010000154.1:0-2275 GCA_049674245.1 Bradyrhizobium sp.
AATCCATCTCGCCGCGCAGAGGAAGAATGGATTGCTTCGCTGCGCTCGCAATGACGGCTGCCTGCGTGGCCGCTCGGAAGGTGAGGCGCGTCTCGCCCGGCGGAATATTTCGCCGCTTGCCAAGGCCCCGCCGACAGGCCAAGAAATTGGCTATGAATGAATAAGAAACGCCAGCGGAGAACGATTTGACCATCAAGGGCAAGGCCTACATTGCCGGGATTTTCGAGCATCCGACCCGGCATGCACCCGACAAATCCACCGCACAGCTTCATGCCGAAGTCGCCAAGGGCGCCATCGAAGACGCAGGGCTCAGCAAAGCCGATATTGACGGCTATTTCTGCGCCGGCGACGCGCCGGGCGGCGCCTGGCCGATGGTCGATTATCTCGGCCTAAGAGTGCGCCATATCGATTCCACCGATACCGGCGGCTGTTCCTATCTGATCCATCTTGGACATGCGGCAGAAGCGATCGCCGCCGGTAAATGCCAGGTCGCGTTGATCACGCTCGCGGGCAAACCGCGCACCGGGCCGATGCCGCCCCGCGTTACCGGCGCCGAGGTCGATTTCGAGGCGGCCTACGGGGCTACCACGCACAATGCCTACGGCATGTGTGCCATGCGCCATATGCACGACTATGGCACCACCAGCGAGCAGCTTGCCTGGATCAAGGTCGCAGCCTCCCATCATGCCCAATACAATCCGCATGCGATGCTCAAGGAAGTCGTCACCGTCGAGGATGTGCTCAACTCACCGATGATTTCCGATCCGCTGCACCGGATGGATTGCTGCGTCATCACCGATGGCGGCGGCGCGCTTGTGGTCACCACACCGGAGATCGCAAAGAGCCTGAAGAAGCCGCTGGTGCGGCTGATCGGGCAGGGCGAGGCGATGAAGGGGCCGCGCGGCGGCAAGGATCTCGATCTCACTTACTCCGCCGGCGTCTGGTCGGGGCCGCGCGCCTTCGAAGAGGCCGGCGTCACGCCAAAGGACATCAAATACGCCTCGATCTACGACAGTTTTACCATCACGGTGTTGATGCAGCTCGAAGACCTCGGCTTCTGCAAGAAGGGCGAGGGCGGCAAGTTCGTCGCCGACGGCAATCTGATTTCCGGCGTCGGCAAATTGCCGTTCAACACCGACGGCGGCGGGCTGTGCAGCAATCACCCCGTCAACCGCGGGGGAATGACAAAAGTCATCGAGGCGGTGCGGCAGTTGCGTGGGCAAGCGCATCCGAAGGTGCAGGTGAAGAATTGCGATCTCGCGGTCGCCCATGGCACTGGCGGACTGTTGGGCGTCCGTCACGCCGCCTCGACCTGTATCCTGGAGCGCGTGTGATGGCGGAAGTGAAGAAATATCCGACGCCGGTGACCAATCCCGAAACAAAACCGTTCTGGGATGCCGCAGCCCTCGGCAAGTTCATGATCAAGCGCTGCACCGCGTGCGGCGAGCCGCATTACTTTCCGCGCTCGATCTGCCCGTTCTGTTTCTCCGACCAGACGGTGTGGGAGCAAGCTTCCGGCGAAGCTTCGATCTACACCTTCAGCCTGATGCGGAAATCGCCGAGCGGGCCTTACGCGATCGCCTATGTCACGCTGAAGGAGGGTCCCTCGCTGCAAACCAATATCGTCGACTGCGACATCGAGAAGTTGAAGATCGGCCAGAAGGTGAGGGTGGTGTTCAAGCCGACCGACGGCGCGCCGTTGCCGTTCTTTACGCCTGTTTAGTTACCTTCTCCCCTTGTCGGAGAAGGTGCCTTCGCTGAAAGCGAAGGCGGATGAGGGCTCTCTATCCGCGGGGAAGGTATGCATCCGCAGCGCCAACCCCTCACCCGACTGAGTCTGTAGTTGGCACCTGTGCTGCCCTCTCCCACAGGGGGAGAGGGCGCAGTAACGGGCGCTGGTAGAAAATTCGGGAGATGACGAAAAATGCCGATCAAATACGATGAGCTGATGGCGCTGAAAAACCTCGGCCAGAAATACGCCTATGGCGATCGCGAGGTGATGCTCTACGCTTACGGCATCGGCATGGGCGCGGACCCCATGGACGAGAAGGAGCTCGCCTTCGTCAACGAAACCGCTGCCTTGCCGCGTCCGTTAAAGGTGGTCCCGACCTTCGCTTCGGTGGCGGCATGGGGCGCCGGGCCGGGCGAGATGAATCTCAACCGCGTGATGGTGGTCGACGGTGAGCGCGACATCACTTTCCACAAGCCGCTTTCGACCGCCGCCCACATCACCGCGGACTCTTCCGTGCTCGCGGTGTGGGACAAGGGCAAGGAC
>JBATYU010000155.1:0-8044 GCA_049674245.1 Bradyrhizobium sp.
TTGCGGCCATAGCTGTTCCCATGTGACCGAGGCCGACAAAGCCGATTTCGCCCAGAACCGGAGGCCGGCCGGCCAATTCATAGCCGCCCCGGCGCTCGTGAGGCGGATCACCGGATGCGCTTCCGAAGGCAACAGGGGGACGGGATTGGTGTTTGGACATAGCGGCTCCTGGCCGAGCGCAACCGCAGCTTCTGATGCGCACCACATCCTGCAATCTGGGTGATGAGCGTCCTTTGCGCTTGTCTCAGCTTGCCGCGTTCTTGAGCTTTCTTGCTCGGATCTCCTCAACGACCTCCATGCAATCTCAGCGCTCGCCTAGCGCACGCTAGGCTTGAGGCGCGCGTAAACCGCGACTCGAATAAAATCGAATTTAGTTATCTGAACGCCAATTTAATGGTGCCAAGAATTGCTCAGCTTACTCTGACCTTTAACCGCGGTTGTCGTAACGGTGGGCCCTGGTGGGCAGGCAAGGTCTCTTCGAGAGCGCGCACCAATCACGGCTTTGATGACGACGTGATCCTATCATCAGTGCCATGCGCCGGGCGCGAAAATGCCGGCCGAGGACCAAAGCCAATGCCGGTATCAGGAGCAACAATGAGTGATATCGGCATCAGCCTTCCCGCCTTTCCTTCCTCCCCTCGGCCGATCGTCCAAATTTCGCCGTCCGATATCGCGCATCGCCGACTGGCAAATTGGGGCGTCATCCAGGCAGACGCGGTAGCGGTTACCCGGCGCGAGACCTTCGAATACGGCTTTCAGGCTCGACGCCATTTGCTGATCGCTTACGAGCGTGCAGAGCGGGACGACGGCGAGACACTCATCGAAGGCTTGCCGAAATCAACCCTGCGCGAGTTCAATTGCAAGCTCAGCTTCGTGCCTGCCGGACATCGGTTCTACGGGTGGCAGACGCCGCGGGTGCTGACGCGCGTCACCTATTTCTATATCGATTTGCACGATCGGTTGTTTGATCTTGGACCCGACATCACTTGCCCCACGATCAGCCCCCGCCTGTTCTTCTTCGATCAGGCCATTTGGGACACGGCGCTCAAACTAAAGGCCGAGGTCGGGAATTCCGACCCAGGCAGCCGCCAGTACGCAGAGGCCTTGAGCCTTGTGCTGATGCACGAACTCCTTCGATTGGAGCGAACGGCATCTGCAGCAGCAAGGCCGGTTCGTGGCGGCTTGCCGGCATGGCAACAGAAGCGCGTGACCGAGTTCATCGAGGAGCATCTTGCGGAAGAAGTTTCGCTGGCCGCTCTCGCAGAGCTTGTTGATCTCAGCCTCTTTCATTTCGCGCGCGCCTTCACGCAATCGTTCGGCATGCCACCGCATCGCTACCATATGGCGCGTCGGATGGATCTCGCCAGGAGCTTGTTACAGATGCCGGCGCTCTCGGTGACGCAGATCGGCATCCAGATCGGCTTTCGCGAAACGAGTTCATTTACGAGGGCGTTTCGCAAGTTCACGGGACTTACGCCGACAGAATATCGACGTCACCGAGAGAATTAGCCTCGCGAAGCTCGCAGGAGGAGAAAATGTGCAACCATCTTCAATATCGTCGGAACGACTCGGCGAAGCGTTGCGCCATCTGTGACGGAAAATTTGGCCTTATCCGGTATTACTCCTGGCGAACGGCCCTCTGTTCGAAGATGTGCGTCGATCGCTTCAAGTCCCGTGAGGAGAGCGACCGCAGATGGTTGCTGCGGCTTCACGCCGTCCGACAAACAGTTGCGGTCGGAATCAGAGGATTTCGAAGCGAGGAAGCCGCGCAATGAACCTGCTATGCAGACTTCTCCTGTGGAGCCTTCTTATCGCCTATTGGCGAAGCGAGCCACGAAAGCCGGGTTAGGAGGTGCCACGTGAGATTCATCCTGGTGAATGGCAGGACGCCGTGCCGGCAATCTGTCTGTGCGCTGTGCTGTAGGCCGATCGGGACGAGCTATCTGCGAGAAGTCGCGACTCGGCTCCCCTATTGCGATCCTGATTGCTACGCCGACCACCGCGAAGGTGCCGTGCCGGCTCTCGAAAATCATGCGACAGCAACATACCCAGTCCTCGCCATATCGGGGGACTGAGCAATCTTGTCTTCCCCTGGTAGCATGGGATCGGATATGCCTCGCGTTGCGGCATAGGGCGGCGTTCGACAGAAATGTCGCACCTGGAACCTTCGGGGAGCCCTCAGATCCAGCTTGATCGCCGACGCAATTGATCGGAAGATTCAATAAGCATAGGTTGGAAGGTGGCGCGGTAGAACGACAGGGGGACGCGATGGCCCGCATTGCTTGGTGTCCGGCAATATCCGGTATGCTCCTGCTTGCCGCCTACGCGACCGGTGCGTCGGCCGACGACATCATGGCAACGAAGGCCGCGCCCGCAGTGACGACAAAGGCTCTTTCGCCGCCAGCGACGTGTAGCAGCCTTGAGGACTTTGTCGTCACGGCCTGCCCATTGACCTGGAATGGCATTACGGTCTACGGCACGATCGACGGTGGTGTGACGTGGCTGAGCCATGGGGCGCCCTTTAATGGCACCTCCGCCGTCGGGGCAGATTATATCATCCAGAAGTTCAGTAATCGCGCGCAGTGGAGTCTCGCGCCAAACGGCTTGACGCAGTCAAACATCGGGATCAAGGGCAAGGAGCCGCTCGCCGAGGGATGGACTTTTATCTTCGATCTGCAGGCCGGGTTTGATCCCTATTCCCTGCACCTCTCCAACGGACCGCACTCTGATTTTCAGAACGCCGGCATACCGCTCACCAGCCAGGACTCGGGCGCCGACTCGAGCCGTGGCGGGCAATTTTACAATTCCGTGGGCTATTTAGGCGTCAGCTCACCCTATGGCACCTTGACCGTTTTCCGGCAAAACACGCTGACTTTGGACGCCGTTTTTGCCTACGATCCGATGAGCGCTTCCTACGCTTTCTCGCAGATAGGCTGGCAGGGAATTACCTGCGGCGTGGGCGATACCGAGGACTGCCGATTTAGCACGTCGGTGAAGTACCGTGTCGACATTGGCCAGTTCAGGGTTGCGGCGTTCTGGCAATTCGGTGGCTATGATTTGAACAACGCCGCGACCGGTGCCTACCAGCTCCAGATCGGCGGGGACATCACCAATTTGGCTGGAGGCACGCTTTCGCTCGACGCAATTGGCAGCTACGTTCAGAACGCGGTGTCGGTAGGGCTTGCCGGCAACACGCTGCCGGCGGTGCTGCCGCAGATTTTCACCGCTACGCTCTCCGACGACTCGAGCGTGATGCTGGTCGGCAAATACAGCAACGGACCGCTTAAACTGTTCGCCGGATACGAATTCATTCAATTTGCGCGCCCCAGCAATCCGTTTGCGCCCTTTACCGGTTTTACCACTATCGGGGGAGACTTCGTTTGCGCCGGCTGCGCCGCGATCAACAATACTAATATCAACAACACGGCTTTCAACGCCGGCGACAGGTTACTCCATTCATTCTGGACTGGAGTGAAATACGCCATAACTGACAATTTGGATCTGATTGGCGCTTACTACCATTATACGCAGCCCACCTTTGGTGCATTCGTCAACTGCGCCAACCCCTCGGCGTTCTCAAACTGCCATGGGACCCAGGACGCCGTTTCTTTCGTCGCCGATTGGCAGTTTGCGAAGAAGTTCGATGCCTACGCCGGGATTATGTTCTCGCAGGTCAATGGCGGCTTGGCGAACGGCTTCCTCAATCGCAGCACAATCGATCCCACGGTTGGGCTTCGCTTCCGCTTCTGAGAACTCTACAGACGCGGCGCACGACCGGCACGGTCATCGGGCTTCACCTATATGGGGAGCCCATAGTACACGCCACAATCCACCTCTTGTCCGCTCCATTGAGAGTCAGCATCGTCGCCACCAAAATTGCCATTCGGTAACGCAGGCGTGGCGCGGTCCAGCACTGTTATGTTCGATGAGGTATAAAAGGCCGGAACTGCCAAAGGTACGCCGAGCACAAGGGCGAGCGTTACTGCAATGACGATCGAGTCCTGTTTCGTCAACGTCAACATGTTGAACTCTATCTAAAATCTGTGTGGCCTGGCGCGCCGCGCGAAGCCTGGCGGCGCGCCCGTGTAACATCAACGTCAATCGTTATATTTCGGTCCGCCATGATAACGGTACGCATTGGTCGCGTCCGTATCTGTAGCCGCGACACGATCGAAAGCATTGAAGGCGTAGGCCGCTTGCTGGTCTGAGGGCACGGACGTTTCCGCAAACGCCTGTCCCGAGATCGTCGTCAGCATCACCATGGATGCGGCTAAAGCGAGTTTCTTCGTCATGGTTCTGTTTCCTTGTCTCGTGGTTGTGGACTGCATCGCAGCATGGAGAGTGCCGATGCGGGTGATGCTCATGTGGACTTGTAATCCGCCGATGCCATTAAATTCTGCTTCAGAAGGCGCGTCGGTGCGGACGTCCGATCGCTCAAACGTGGGCGCAGCATTGTTAGCCGAGAGGCGAGTAAAGGGTTGTTGTATGAAAAAGGATTTATTGGCCTTGAAATAGCGCACTGCCTATCTGCCTGAAGAGAACAGGCAGGAGATGATGGCCGTGAAGATTGTCGCCGGAAGAAGGGGTGTATTGCGAACGTTCGCTTTGACCATTGCCACAGGCGCGATCGGTCTTGCATCGGCGGGGACCAAGCCCGCGGCAGCGGCCGTCGAGTCCGCGTTGACGCCTCTTGGTGCCACCTATCTTGACGCGTTGAAGAAGCGTCTCGCGCAGGCGCCGCGCCGTCGCGATTTCAAGACCGTACCGATGATCCTAAACCATCCAGAGCAATGGGATCATGAAGCGTTGAACGAGGTGCTCGCCTACAGCGCTCCGCAAAAGCAGGTCTGGGACAATACCGAGATCGGAGGCCCCTGGCTGAACCTGATGCGCAATGCCGTCAATTCACAGATCTGGTCGTTCAACCATCCGGATTTCCTGGCGGTTTCGGTAACCCATGGGACGGCGCAGCTCGCGCTGTTTGATCAGGCCATGTGGGACAAGTATCAGCTCACGAAACTGGCTGGCGAGGATTTCGCGACCAATACGCTGATCATCGAGCACAAGGCTGCGGCTGCCGATCCCACGAACTACGAGGACCCGGCGGGGGCGTTCTCGGGCGAGGACAATTCAATACCGCCGCTAATGCGGCGCGGCGTGGTTTTCATGTGCTGCCACAATGCGATTTGGGAACAAGCAGCGGCCCTTATCAAGCTCGACATCAATCCTGACAGGCTCGCTCAAGCCGCGCTTGCGGCGGAACTGACCAACCATCTGGTGGATGGCGCTGTTCTGATCCCCGGCGCCGCCGGCACGCTGCCCGAGTTGCAGCAGGCCGGCTTTCACTACGCAACGTAATACCGAGGCTATCGCCACGGCAAAGGAAAGTATTCATGTCCACCCTCACCTTTGACAGCGCGGCAACTGCCGCCGCGAGACCGGCCATCGAGCGCAGCAAGGCAGACGCACTGCGCATTGCGGCGCTCGCGCTACTTTCTATCCGCTTCATTCAAGGATTCATCTATTGGGGCGGCGGCTCACGCCGCTTCATTTATGCGCCCGCCAAGCTCGATCCGAGCGCGGCGAGCTGGATGGCCAACAAATTCCAGTCGGCGATGCCGGGCGCGCTGCTCGGAACCGACCATATCATCGCCTTTCTGCTGCATCATTTTTATCTGCTCTATACCTCGCTGATCCTGTTCAGCGCGGCCGAGCTGATCACCGGACTGTTCCTGATGTCGGGCTTTCTCACGCGGGCAGCTGCGCTGGTCTCGATAGGCCTTTCCGTCGTGCTGATGCTGATGTTCGGATGGCAGGGCGCCACCTGCATCGATGAATGGACCATGGCAGCCTGCAATTTGGCGATCGGCGCCGCCCTGATGCTTGGCGGCAGCGCGGCATTCTCGCTCGACAACGCGCTGCTCGCGCGTAAACCGGCGCTCGCCGAACGGGGGTGGTTCCGCTGGATGTCCGGCGCGTTGCCGCTTCCAATGCGGAGCAGCACTTTTCAGAAATTTGCGCTCGCGGTATTTGCGGCGACCGTTGTCTTCAATGTCGCCACCTACAACCACTACCGCGGCTCGGTGGTCACGCCGTTTCATGGCGGCCCGGTTAGCCCCAGCAAGCATCATCTCAGTCTGACCGATGGTGTCGTGCTGCCGAACGGAGCCGTGCGTTTTCATGCCTACCTCGATGGCGGCACGCCGGCGGCGCCCTCCAACGTGATGACCATAAGGCTCAAATCCATTGACGGCACCGCGCTCGAGCAATGGGACGGTAGCGCGTTGAGCCGCCTGCCGGCTTCCGCAATCGCCAATGAGTTCACCTACAACCGTTTTGCGCCGGGACCGTTCGGCTTGCGGGCGCAGATGGGCGCGATGGCGACGATTACATTGCCCGCGACCAGCGCTGCGGAGATCGGCGGGGTCCATGGCGCTGCCACGTTGGAGCTACGCACCGTCAACGGCAATACATTCAACGTCGCCGTTAGACCGGGGTGACGTCGAAAGAGCGACGCATATTGCGCGCGCTCTCTAAAAAAGGGGCCGCTTAGGCCAAAATCAGGAGAAGTCACATGGCCATGCTAGAATGGAACAACTATCGCCAGCAGCTGACCGTCCGGATCGGCGAAATTGCCAGACTCAGCCCCGACACGATTAAGGGCTATCAGGCGCTGACCGCCGCGGGCCAAAAGACTAATTTGCTCGGGCCGAAGACCCGTGAGCTGATTTCGCTTGCGGTCGCCGTCACCCTCCGGTGCGACGGCTGTATCACCGTACATACCGCAGCAGCGGCGCGTCACGGCGCCTCGCGGGAAGAGATCGCTGAAGCGCTCGGCGTTGCGACGGCCGTCAATGCCGGTGCCGCCCTGGTCTATTCCGCCCGTGTGCTGGATGCCTACGAGCAGACGCCCGTTGCGTGATGATACACCGCTGACCATTGATCGTCACCGAGAGCTGATGCTGCAAAAATCCGATATCGCCGGACAGGCCGTGATCGCTGCGGAACGCATCGTTCCGCTGGACCGCGCACGCACCTTCATCACGTTGTTGGTGGTGCTGCACCACTCCGTCATCAACTACACCTATTTCGGCAATGGCGACCGGATGCGCTGGCTCGGATTCGATCTGGTCGTGCTGTTCAATGACAGTTTCTTCATGGCCTGCATGTTTTTCATTTCTGGATTGTTCGTTCGTGACACCCTGGTGCGCTGGGGGCCCGCAAACTTCCTGGCCAACCGTGTCTGGCGACTGGGCGTACCGTTCCTGATCTCGATCTTCGTCGTGATGCCAATCGCCTATTACGCGAGCTTTCTGCGCTATCATCTGCCAGGAACGACTGATTTCAACTTCTTCCATTTCTGGTGGCACATGTTGACGATCGGTCCCTGGCCGTCGGGGTCGGCGTGGTTCTTGTGGGTGTTGCTGGCGCTCGGCGCGATCGCCGCGCTGCTGTGGACGGCAGCGAGCCACAAGATCGAAGCGTTCGGGAAACTGATCTACGCCTGGCGCGACCGGCCGCTGACCACCTTCGTCGCATTCCTGATCTTCTCGATCATCATCTATCTGCCGATGCGCCTGATCTTTGGCGATTCATCCTGGCTGGTGCCGGGCCACTATCCGCTTCCGATACAGACCAGCCGTATCCTGCTCTATGCCGGATACTTTTTTAACGGCGTCGGTGTCGGTGCGGTTAACCTGAGAACCGGGATCCTTGCAGAGGAAGGGCCGCTAGCGAAGCGCTGGGCGCTGTGGCTCGGCTTTGCGTTTGCCTTCTATGGCGCAATCCTGCTTCTGGTCTATGCGCACCACAATTGGCTCGCGGATTTCAATTCACCTCCGCTTTGGTGGCACACCACCTATGGTCTCGCCTTCGCCATGTTCAGCGCGGCGATGATGTTCGCGGTGCTAGCGGGTTTCCTGCGCTTTGCGCGGTATTCGCTTTGGCTGCTCGACGCGATGCGGCCCTCTGCCTATGGCATTTATCTCGTGCACTTCATCTTTCTCATCTGGCTGCAATATATCGTTTACGATCCACCGTTCCC
>JBATYU010000156.1:0-2756 GCA_049674245.1 Bradyrhizobium sp.
TCGCAATCCCGTCACCAGCCATCCGCAATCCCGAGACGGTTTGGCCCGGGCCTACTCATGGTATCACCGGCGGATGATATTCGAGCGTGTATGCCAGCGCCCACAACAGGAACAGCACAATCGGCAGATGCATCAGCAATTGCAGGAACGTGAAGCCCACGACGTCGCGAGCGCGTAAGCTCAAAACGCCGAGCAGCGGCAGCATCCAGAACGGATTGATGAGATTAGGCAACGCCTCCGCGGCGTTGTACACTTGCACAGCCCAGCCAAGATGCACTTTGAGATCGTTGGCTGCCTGCATCACGTAGGGCGCTTCGAGCAACCACTTTCCGCCACCTGAAGGGATGAAGAAACCCAGGATTGCCGAATAGATCCCGATCACGAGCGGAAAGAGATGCTGGGTCGACATGCTAACGAAGGCATGGGTGATCTGATCGGAAACAGTCACCCCTGCGCTGTTTTTCGCTTGGGTCAGGATAGCGGCGATGGCGCCATAGAATGGGAACTGGATCAGCACGCCGGAAGTCGCCGGTACCGCCTTGACTACCGCTATCAGAAATCGCTTCGGCCGCCAATGCAGTAGCAGCCCGACCATGATGAACATGAAATTGTAGGTATTGAGGCTGGAAATCGCGATCATCCAATCTTGGCGGGAAAATTCGTTGACCACCCAACCAATCGCCAGCAGTACGAGCAGGACGGTAAGAATGGGGGAATGTTCAAGCCATTCCCCTGGTTGCTTGGGCGGCGCCACTTTGATCGAGTCTTCGCGTGAGGCTTCGATCCCCATGGCTTCGGCCGTGACGGCGGTGTTGGGTCCCGGGGCCGACCAGACCGCGATGATGACCGAAACCACAAGAAGCACCACCGTAATCACGAGCGATTGCCACAGAAAAATCGTCTCGGAGAATGGAATGACGCCAGTGATGGGTAAAAGGCTCTTGGGCAGGCTCGCAGCATTTGCTTGTAGCTGCGCTGCTGACGAAGACAGCCCCATTGCCCAAGTCGCACCTAGCCCCAAGTATGCCGCCGCCGCTGCGGCCCGGTAATCCATGCGCAATTCGCGCCGCGCTGCGAGCGCGAGCACCAAAAGTCCGCCAAGAATCAGGCTGAGACCCCAGTTGAGCAAGGAGGCTATTATGCTGACAGCGGCGACGAGCCCCACTGCGCCAGTGCCGGTTTTGGGCAAATCAGCGAGCCAGCCGATGAGTCGCTGCGCTGGCGCGGAAGTGGCGACGACATACCCGCCTATGGCCACGAAGGCCATCTGCATGGTGAAGGTGATCAAGCTCCAAAAGCCATTGCCAAATGCCACACTGACAGCAACTGGCGAAGCCCCGTTGATCAGTGCCGCAATCGCAACCACCACTACGGCGATGGCGACGAAAATAAAGGCATCGGGAAACCAACGCTCCGCCCACGCCGTGAAGCCGATTGCGGTCCGGACCAGTACACCTTCTTGCTGTGTTGAGCCGCCGGAAGATGCTGCTGTACTTGTTGTTGTCATGGCCAATCCTCCCAAGGTTTTTAAAACGATGCGGCCCTCGACCCTTCCGTGTGGCGGCGTTCGGGAATGCGCCGGACAGACGGCCGCTGGCATCGGTCAGCAATGGATGCTTCATGCCCTGTTCGCGAATCGGTCACACGCCGATCAATCCATTTCCAGGTAGCCGTCGACGATTACGCCGCTGCTCATCATCCCTCTGCGAGAGCTGGCTGTATACGGAAGTCTAGCGTATTTCCGGCCGATGCATTGATTTAAAGTGTAGAAACCTTCAAAGCCAGCGTGCGAGGAGGGCGTTCTACCTTTGCGCCCTCCGTGCGTCGGAGTGCCGCCGATTATCCGCACGGTCGCGATCCCGACCACTATCCTTTGTGCTACGTTCGATCGAAAGCATCAGGAGACGACCGAATGTTTATCGCGATGAACCGCTTCCGAGTGACCAAAGGGTCCGAAGCAGCTTTCGAAAAGGTCTGGATGTCGCGCGACAGTCATCTCGAAAAAGTCCCGGGCTTTGTAGAGTTTCACCTTCTCAAAGGTCCCCAAGCTGAGGATCACACGCTCTATGCTTCGCACACGATCTGGGAAAACCGCGCTGTGTTTGAAGCGTGGACCAAATCAGAGGCGTTCCGAGCCGCGCATAGTCGGGCAGGGGACAACAAACCGCTGTATCTGGATCATCCGCAGTTCGAGGGGTTCGAGGTGCGTCAGACGGTAGGGCGCGGCAGGACAGCGTGACGCTCATGTGCGGAGCAGCGTGCGAGAACTCTGGCGATGTCCGTTGTTAGGGGCAACCCGGAAGTCATCTACTCCGGGCGAGTATTTCGCATTTTGACCCAGAGGCGACATTCACCGTGGCGACAGCATCAATCGGGACCGGATGGAAGGCGGAAGCCGACGTTGCCGGCTCCCGCGCTCCTTGTGCCGGCTAGAGGACCACCAGCGGCCGCATCATGTCGTGTTCCTCGTGCTCGAGGATGTGGCAATGCCACACGTACTCATTGCCGCCAGTGCGCGGGCTCGGAGGGACGACGAACGGCACGACCGGCAGATCGAACTTCATAATGATGCGCGTGACCGTGCCAGGGAACATCATGACCGTTTCCTTCCACCCGGTCTCATTCGGCACGGCCGGTGTGGCGGGGCCAGTAAAGTTCACACCTCCCTGAGTATTGCCGAGGCTGCTCACCTGGAACGGCTGCCGGTTGATGACCTGCACGTTCACCAAGTGGAAGTGCATGGGGTGAACGTCTGC
>JBATYU010000157.1:0-1850 GCA_049674245.1 Bradyrhizobium sp.
ACCAGCGATCATGGTTCGTGAGGCGGACGCGACCATGCAGCCTGCGCCTCAAAACATTCAATTGATGTCGAAGCACCGCGTTCTCAGCTTCAAGCCGCAACTTCGACTTGAATGGCGACGCTAGAACGGCCAAAGCGAAGCAGAGCAGTCCGATCATTCCGCCAGCTTAGGTGATTCCGTTACGTCATCAACTCGGATAGGGTTTTCGGTACACACACGGGTGGCTGTCTGGGATTGCTGTTCCGAACGAACGCTGACATGAAAGCGATCGCTTCATTCCCGCCGGAAATCTACCGCTTTCGGCCGCTGGCCGACATATCGGCAGCGCTCGAACGTACGGGCATGGACGTCCATGTTGTGGGGGATGGTGCCAACGAGCCTGCTCTTGTCTTGGCGACGAAACGGCGTGCTTGAACTGAAGCGATCAGGCGGCCGCGATCGTGGCGAGACGTGCGACCACAGCGTCGATCTCGGTAGATGTGGTCCACCTTCCCAGGCTGAAGCGGATCGCTCCCATTCCAATTCTCTCCGGTACCTGCATGGCGGCGAGAACGGGTGAGAGCTCGATCTGGCCCGAATGGCACGCCGAACCCGTCGAAGCCGCGATATCGTGCAACTGGCCCAATATGTCCGCGCCTATCCTGCCGACGAACGAAACATTGAGAGTGTTGGGCAAACGACGTGTGGGATGGCCATTGAGCGCGACGCCTTCGCCGAACCTGTCTTGCAGGGCCTGCCAGAAGCGATCGCGCAAGGTCTGGACGCGGTTCATGGGCGCAAGGTCTATGGCCATCGCGCAGGCCGTCCCAAGCCCAACTGCCAGCAGAGCGCTCTCGGTTCCGGCGCGACGACCCGATTCGTGGCCGGCGCCGTGGATAACCGGTTCAAGCTCGAGGCCTCGCCTGACATAGAGCGCGCCGACGCCTTTCGGGGCGTAGAGCTTGTGACCGGCGATCGTCAGCATATCAACGCCGAGTTCGCGCACATTGGTCGGGATTTTTCCGACCGATTGGGCTGCGTCGGTGTGGAAGCGGATTCCGTGCTCCCGCGCGATTGCGCCGATTTCCGCGAGCCGCTGGACCGTGCCGACTTCGTTGTTGGCGTGCATGATGCTGATCAGCAGCGTCTGCGGCGTAATGGCGCGGCGCACGTCCTCTGGATCGATCAAGCCTGTACGGTCCACCGGAAGGTATGTGATCGAACCGCCGACCCGTTCGATAAACCGGCAGGGAGCGAGAACGGCAAGATGCTCGATGGTCGAGGTGATAATGTGCGCTCTGCCGCGCGTCGCGGCGAAGTACGTGCCCTTGATGGCAAGGTTATTCGCTTCGCTGCCGCCGCTTGTAAACACGATCTCATCGGGCGCCGCGCCGAGCAGTTTCGCGACCTCCTCACGCGCCCGCTCCAGCGCGGCTTTCGCCGGCGCACTGGCCCAATGGCCGCTGGAGGGATTTCCGAACGCCTCATCCAGGAATGGACGCATGGCCTCCGTCACGGCTGGATCAATCGGTGTGCTCGCGTTGTAATCGAGATAGATCGACATCGTCGTAGTCACGCGCCTTGCTAGGTGTGCTTAAGTTGCAGCCAGGGCAGTTGCTCATTAGCGAAGAAATGCTTGCCCGGTTGCAGCTCCGCCGCCCGGTCGAAGGCGCCGACATGATAGTGCGTCTCCGTCGGAAAATGCACGGTAGCGCAGGTCAGCGTCGAGCCGCAGCGGGAACAGAAGCCGCGCGTCGTTCCCGGCGATGATTTGAACATCGTAATGGCACCCTCGGTCATCGTGACCGCGTCGTTCTCGAACCCGACGAACACGCTGACCGGGGCGCCGGAATGGCGACGGCAGCTGTTGC
>JBATYU010000158.1:0-8943 GCA_049674245.1 Bradyrhizobium sp.
AGGTGAACCAGGCAGCGATCATCGAGAACAAGCGACTGGGTCCGATCCTGGCCTACATCGCCGAGCAGCAAAAGCAGCTCGACATGTCCCGCTCGGCCAAGGCGCCGCGGCGACGTGGCCAGAAGAATCATATGTTCAAGGTCGGATAGATGGACACCCGGGCGTCGCGTTGCGCGATCTGGAAGCTTCACGCGACGCCCTCTTCAGAAGCCGATATCAACCCCAACCCACAGAAAGGCGGCTATCCTGTTCCTCACCGGGTGACATTTCTAAATGGCCCAAATCGTGACTTCCCTAAACGGCGGCGACAACAGCCAAGTCGGTGCCGGCTGATAATTGCGCGGACCAGTTGTCCCTGACGACCGATGTGTCTCGTCCCTTACGAGATGGACACGTCCCACCCTGTCAGCGATGATCCCAGCGGCAACCTGGCTGCCGACGGGTGATCCTGCTGTTATGATGACGCTGAGGCAAATCGAAGTCATCCGGGCCGTGATGATTTCCGGCACGATCACCGGCGCGGCGAAGCTTCTCAACGTCTCCGCACCGGGCATCAGCCGGCTCGTCAAATACACCGAGCGTTCGCTCGGGGTGCGCTTCTTCATGCGGCAGAACGGCCGCTACTTTCCGACCCAGGACGCCGAGCTGATCTTCGAGCAGATCAACGCGATCTACAAGAAGGTCGACGATCTCGCCGAGGTCATCGGCAAGATCGGCCGCGGACAATTGTCCGAGCTTCGGATCGGATCCGTGCCGAGCATCGCCCAGGTCATGGTGCCGCGGGCGGTGGAGCGAATCCGCAAGCGCTATCCCGACCTGAAGATGGACATCAACATCCTCAAGCTCGAGGAGGTCATCGACTATCTCCTGCTCGGCAAGGGCGACTGCGCCGCGATCAGCTATCGCCTCGATCATCCGGCGCTGGATTTCCTCCCGCTTGCCCCCGGCCGCCTCTATTGCATCGTGCCGGAAGACCACGCGCTGGCGCAGCGCAAGCGGATCTCGACCGCCGAGATGACGCGCTTCCCGCTGATCGGCATTGATCCAACCGACCCTTACGGACGCATCATGTCGGAGCTGTTTGCGCGCCACAAATTGCCCTACGACATCACCATCCGCGCCCGCTTCGGCAACACCGTCGTCTCGCTGGTGCAGGCCGGACTCGGCATTGCCGTCATCGACCAGTTCTCGGTGGCGCATGGCGGCGTTCCCGGCGTGCGGCTGCTCGAAATCCAGGAGCCGACGCGTTTTGAGACCTTCGTCGCCGTCAAGCGCGGCGCGCCGCTGTCGCCCTACGCAACGCATTTCATCAACATGCTGCGCGCCGAGATGGAATCCGACGGCAAACCGGCCCGCGCACGCGCTGCGCGAAGATAACATCAGGTTAAGTTTCTGGAATAAACGAGTAATTGTGTTATCGCGATCCGGCGATATTCTTTGCGCAATCCGGAGCGAAAACGGCCCTGTGCCGACGCGAGAAGCGGCTCCCAACAAAAAACTGCGCCGTCGAACGGCTGTCCATCAAAACCGGGAAGGAAACCCAGATGACGTCAGGCAACAGCCTGAGGAACATGCGCCAGTCGAGGATCGCGGCCGCCAGCGGCTGGATCGGATCGGCGCTCGAATACTACGACTTCTTCATCTACGCGACCGCCGCGTCGCTGGTCTTTCCGCAGATCTTCTTTCCCTCGCAGAATCCGACGGTCGCGATCGTCGCCTCGCTGGCGACCTACGGCGTCGGCTACGTCGCCCGCCCGATCGGCGCCTTCGTGCTCGGCCACTGGGGCGACACGCATGGCCGCAAGAACGTGCTCGTGCTGTGCATGTTCCTGATGGGCTTCTCGACCATGCTGGTCGGCGTGCTGCCGACCTATGAGCACGTCGGCATCTGGGCGCCGATCCTGCTGGTGGCGCTGCGGCTGGTCCAGGGCTTTGCGGTCGCCGGCGAAATTTCCGGTGCAAGCTCGATGGTGCTCGAGCACGCCCCCTTCGGCCGGCGCGGCTTCTTTGCGAGCTTCACGCTGCAGGGCGTGCAGGCCGGGCAAATTCTCGCGGCCGCCGTGTTCCTGCCGATCGCCACCTACATGGGCAAGGACGACTTCATGGCCTGGGGCTGGCGCATCCCCTTCCTGCTGAGCCTCGTTGTCGTCATCATCGGCTATTTCATCCGGCGCGAAGTCGACGAGACGCCGGCCTTCGCCAAGGAAAGCGAGGAAGGCGCGCTGCCCAAGGCGCCGATTATCCAGGCCTTCCAGACCAGCTGGGCCGACATGCTGCGGGTCGTCTGCATGGCGCTGATGAACGTGATTCCCGTGGTCGCGACCATCTTCGGCGCCGCCTACGCCGTACAGCCCGCCTATGGCGTCGGGTTCAAGGCGGACGTCTATCTCTGGATACCCGTGCTCGGCAACATCGCAGCCGTGCTGGTGATTCCGCTGGTCGGCAATCTCTCCGACAAGATCGGCCGGCGGCAGCCGATCATCTTCGGCGCGCTGTGTTCGGGTCTGCTGGCCTTTGGATATCTTTACGCCATCAGCATCAAGAATGTCCCGCTGGCGATTGCGCTCTCCATCCTGATGTGGGGCATCGTCTACCAGGGCTACAACGCTGTATTCCCGAGCTTCTATCCGGAACTGTTCCAGACCCGCTACCGCGTCTCGGCGATGGCGATCTCGCAGAACACCGGCACCACGATCACGGCCCTGCTGCCTGCACTGTTCGCAACCGTTGCCCCTCCCGGATCGGCCAATGTCCCGCTCACGGTCGGCGCGATCGCCTTTGCCATCACGGCCATCGCAGCGATTGCCGCCTGGTCGGCGCGGGAAACCTTCCGGCTTCCGGTCAGCGATCTCGGCAATGCCAATGCAACGCCGATGGCGAAGCAGGACTACGACCGGCTGCGCGCGGCCTCGCTCGGCGGCACCGCGACGGCATAGCAACAAAACGGCGTAGAGCTGCCGGCTCCGCGCGCTCTTTCAAGCTTAGGACGTACGAGACCTTCAATGACACCCGAATATGAATTTCATCAACGCGACCGAGATATCCATCCCCCCGCCTTCACGCCGGTCTACAAGACCAGTGTGTTGCGCTCGCCGCGGATCCCGCTGTGGTCGCTGCAGAACTCGCTGTCGGAAGTCACCGGTCCCGCCTTCTCCCGCGATGAGCTGGGCCCGCTCGATCACGACCTGATCCTGAACTACGCCAAGGACGGCAAGCCGATCGGCGAGCAGACCATCGTTCACGGCCGCGTGCTCGACGGCAACGGCCGGCCGGTCCGCAATACCCTGGTCGAGGTCTGGCAGGCCAATGCCGGCGGCCGCTATCGTCATCGCAACGACACCTACATCGCGCCGATCGATCCCAACTTCGGCGGCTGCGGCAGGACGCTGACCGATGACGACGGCTACTACTTCTTCCGCACCGTCAAGCCGGGCGCCTATCCCTTCCGCAATCGCGTCAACAGCTGGCGTCCGGCCCACATCCACTTCTCGGTGTTCGGCTCGGGATTTGCGCAGCGGCTGATCACCCAGATGTATTTCGAGGGCGACCCGTTGATCCCGCATGACTCCATCATCGCGACCATTCCCGACAAGTCGGCGGCGGATCGATTGACCGCGAAGCTCGATCTCAACGCTTCGCTGCCGCTGGAATGCCTGGCCTACCGTTTCGACATCGTGCTGCGCGGCAGCCGCCAGACCTTGTTCGAGAACAGGCTGCACGGAGGCTGATGATGTCGACACCACTCTATCTTCCCGAGACGCCGTCGCAGACCGCAGGCCCCTATGTGCATATTGGATTGATTCCGAACCAGGCCGGCTTCGACATCTTCGACAACAATTTCGGCGGCGACATCGCCGGTCCCGACGTGGCCGGCGAGCGCATCCTGATCGAGGGACGGATCTTCGACGCCTCCGGTCACATCGCCAAGGATGTGCTGGTCGAAACCTGGCAGGCCAACGCGGCGGGCCGCTACAACCATCCCGCCGATCGCCAGGACAAGCCGCTCGATCGAGGCTTTCGCGGCTGGGCGCGCACCGGAACGGATTTCGAGACCGGCCTCTACCGCATCAGGACCATCAAGCCCGGCGCGGTCGCCGGACGACGCGGCCGCAAGACCATGGCGCCTCATGTCAGCTTCTGGATCGCCTCCCGCGGCATCAACATCGGGCTGGCGACGCGGATGTATTTTGGCGATGAGGCCGACGCCAATGCCAGCGACCCAGTGCTCAACATCATCGAGCAGCCCGAGCGCCGCCAGACGCTGATCGCGGTCCGTTCCGAGCGCGACGGTCAGGCGGTCTACACCTTCGACATGTTTCTCGGCGGCGAGCGCGAAACGGTCTTCTTCGATGTGTGAGAATGAATTGAAACAACGAGGTGCATTGTGACTGAGAGCGACATCCTGAAATCCGTCCGGCATGGCAAGCCGCCGGCCGACTGTCCTGTGATCGGCACCTGGTCGCTGCAATCCTATGTCCGCGAGCGCCTGTCGGACGGACACCGGCACAACCAGTTCGGCGACGCGCCCGTCGGCTATATCGGCTACTCCAAGGACGGGCGGATGTACGCGATCTTCACCCGCAACGACCGCGTCACGCCGCGCGACGTGATCTTGACAGATGAAGAGGGCGTCGAGCTGATCGGCACCATGGTCGCCTATGCCGGGACCTTCTCGCTCGGTGAGAACGTTGTGGTGCACCACATCGACACGTCGTGGAACCAGACCTGGACCGGAACCGACCAGATCAGGCATTTCGTGCTGGAGGGCGACACCCTGACCATCACGACCGCGCCCTACAAGAGCTACCTCGACGGCACGCTCGGCCGCTCGATCCTGGTCTGGACCAGGGTGAACTGAGTCATGGAACCTGTGCTTGCGGGACAGCAAACGAAACGCACTGAATCCCGTGAGCCTGTGAAAGTGAGACGCCACGATGTCAGATATGCATCCCTTTGAGACAGACCTCGATCGCGACCAGGCGAACTATGTCCCGTTAACGCCGGTGAGCTTTCTGACGCGTGCTGCCAGCGCGTTTGCGGAAAAAATCGCTGTCATCGACGGCACGCGCAGCTTTACCTATCGACAGCTGCTGGAACGCTGCACAAGGCTTGCGTCTGCGCTGGCGAAGTTGGGCGTGGGTCGCCTCGACACGGTTGCCATTATCGCATCCAACATTCCCGAGATGATCGAAGCCCATTTCGCCGTCCCGATGCTGGGTGCCGTGCTCAATCCGCTGAATACAAGGCTCGACGCGGCCAATATCGCCTTCTCGCTGAAACACGGCTCCGCCAAGGTGCTGATCATCGATGGCGACTACGCTCAGGTCGTTCGCGAGGCACTCCCACATCTCGATTCCGACATCATCGTGGTGGACATCGCGGTCCCTGGCGAGCCTGCGTCGCCCGTTGGCAAATACGGCTACGAGGAGATCCTGGCGGCGGCAGATCCCGCATTCGATTGGCCCGGCATCACCGACGAGTGGCAGTCGCTCGCCCTGTTGTATACGTCGGGCACGACCGGCGATCCCAAAGGGGTCGTTTACAGCCATCGCGGCGCATATCTTTCCGCTCTCGGCAACGCATTATGCTTTGGCCTCGGCTTCGACAGTCGCTATCTGTGGACGCTGCCGATGTTTCACTGCTGCGGCTGGTCCTATCCGTGGGCCGTCGTCGCTGTCGGTGGCACACAGATCTGTCTTCGGAAGGTCGAGCCGCCGGTGATATTCCGCCTGATCGCCGAACATCGGGTCACCCATTTGTGCGGCGCGCCGATCGTCCTCAACATGCTGGCGCATGCGCCTGCCGAGCAGCGCGTTCCCTTCAATCACGTCGTCACGGTCGCAACCGGCGGGGCGGCTCCGCCGTCTGCGGTTTTCCGTTCCATGGAGGCGCTCGGCTTCCGCGTGATCCATCTGTATGGCGCGACCGAAACCTACGGTCCCGCAACATCGTGCGTGTTCCAGCCCGAGTGGCACGAACTGCCCGACAGCGAACGCTTTGCCAGGATGGCGCGACAGGGCGTCGCCTATCCGATGGTCGACGACGTCCGGGTGGCCAATCCGGAAACCATGACTGAAGTCCCGCGGGATGGTAAGACCGTGGGCGAGATCATGGTCCGCAGCAACACGGTCATGAAGGGCTATCTCAAGAACAGCGGCGCCACGGCGAAGACACTGGTCGACGGCTGGTGCCTGTCCGGCGACCTTGCGGTCTGGCATCCCGACGGGGCGATCGAAATCAAGGACCGCTCAAAGGACATCATCATTTCCGGTGGCGAAAACATCAGCAGTCTCGAGGTCGAAGAAGTCCTGACCCAGCATCCGGCCGTGATGCTGGCGGCCGTCGTGGCGCGGCCTGATCCGAAATGGGGCGAGACGCCGTGCGCCTTTGTCGAATTGAAGCCGGGCGCTTCCAGGCCCGATGATGCCGAGGTCTTTGCCTTCTGCAAGAGCCGGCTCGCCCGCTTCAAGGTCCCCAAGACGCTGGTCTTTGGACCGTTGCCCAAGACGTCAACGGGCAAGATCCAGAAATTCCTGCTGCGAGATCAGGCGAAATCCCTGGAGAAGGCGTAAGTGATGATCGATGGAAAGACAAAGCTGATCGCCCACATCGGCTATCCCACGGAATCGTTCAAGTCGCCGATGATCTACAATCCCTGGTTCGCGGCGCGGAAGATCAACGCGGCCGTGATCCCGATGGGCTGCAAGGTCGAAGACTACACCTCCTTCCTGAAGCTGGCGTTCCGCTTGACCAATGTGGATGGTGCGCTGATCACCATGCCGCACAAGGTGACGACGCTCGATCTGGTCGACGAGGTCTCGGTGTCGGCGAAGATCGCCGGCGCCTGCAACGCGGTGCGCGTCGACGAGCGCGGCAAGATGATCGGCGACATGTTCGACGGCGAAGGGTTTGTCCGCGGCGTCATGAAGAAAGGCCGCCGCCTGACCGGCGCAAGCGTGCTCGTCGCCGGCTGCGGCGGAGTGGGTTCCGCGATCGCAGCCTCGCTCGCGAAGGCCGGCGTGTCGCGGCTCGGTCTGTACGATGCATTCCCGCAGGGCATGAACGCGCTGGCAGAACGCTTGAGGGCGCATTATCCGAAACTCGAGGTGAAGACTGGCTCCGCCGATCCCGCCGGCTATGACATCGTCATCAACGCCACGCCGCTCGGCATGAAAAAGGACGATCCGCTTCCATTCGACGTAGAGCGCATCGCGCCGTCAACCTTTGTCGGTGAGGTCGTGATGAAAGAAGAGATCACGCCGTTCCTCGCCGCAGTGCGGGCGAAGGGTTGCGACTACCAAGTGGGCACCGACATGCTGTTCGAGCAAATTCCGGCCTATCTGGAGTTCTTCGGTTTCGGAACCACGACATCCGATGAATTGCGCAGGCTCGCGCAGATTCATTATTGATAGGGCGAGAACGAGCCTCTCGGAGCAGCAGCATGATACGTTCGATCGCAACGGTTTCAATTGGTGGCGCCCTCGACGAAAAGCTCAAGACCATTGCTGCCGCCGGCTTCGAGGCGGTCGAAATCTTCGA
The DNA here is from genome assembly GCA_049674245.1 of Bradyrhizobium sp. Classification (GTDB taxonomy): domain Bacteria; phylum Pseudomonadota; class Alphaproteobacteria; order Rhizobiales; family Xanthobacteraceae; genus Bradyrhizobium. The sequence goes on from JBATYU010000158.1 coordinate 7,540, forward strand.
GAACGATTTCACCTGCTTCGACGGCTCGGCGCGCGACGTCGCGCGGATGTGCGGCGATCTCGGACTTCGCATCTGCGCGCTGCAGCCGTTTAGAGATTTCGAAGGGATGCCGGGACCGCAGCGCAAGCAGGCCTTTCGCAGGGCTGAGATGAAGTTCGACCTGATGGCCGAATTGGGCACCGACCTCCTGCTCGTGTGCAGCAACGTCTCTGCCTTGGCGCTTGGCGGCACCGACCGAGCCGCCGACGACTTTCGCGAATTGGGAGACCGGGCAAGCGCATGGGGCCTGCGCGTAGGCTTCGAGGCGCTGGCGTGGGGACGCTATGTCAACGACTACAGGGACGCCTGGGAGATCGTACGGCGCGCCAACCACCCCGCGATCGGCATCATCCTGGACAGCTTCCATACGCTCGCGCCTGACTTTCCCGTCTCGCCGATCGCCGCTATCCCCGCCGACAAGATATTCCTCGTTCAACTGGCGGACGCACCGCAGCTTGACCTCGATGTTCTCTCCTGGAGCAGGCACTTCCGCTGTTTCCCGGGACAGGGCAACCTGCCCGTCACGGATTTCATGCAGGCGGTCAACGCCACCGGCTACAACGGACCGCTGTCGCTCGAAATCTTCAACGATCAGTTCCGCGCGCAATCGACCCGGGATGTCGCGATCGATGCGATGCGCTCGCTCGTGCTGTTGGGCAGCGAACAGGGGAAGGCCGATGCTCCCTTGCGCACGCGCGCCAACGTCTCGGATACAGCTTTTGTCGAATTTGCCGTCGACCAAGCCCATGCGGCTCCGTTGGCCAAGTTATTGCACGAACTCGGCTTCAGACTGACCGGACGTCACCGCTCAAAAGCCGTGGAGCGATGGTCGCAAGGCGACATCAACCTGCTAATCAACTCTTCCGACAACAGTTTTGCCAAATCGCACTACGTCACCCACGGCTCGGGCGTCTGCGCGATCGCGCTTGAAGTCGACGACGCCGCTGACATGATGAGCCGAGCCGAGGCGCTGCAGGCGACGACGTTTCGACAAGCCGTCGGGTCCGGCGAAATGGCCATTCCCGCGATCCGCGGCGTCGGAGGCAGTCTGCTTTATTTCCTCGAGCCGGCCTCGTCCAATTGGGACATCGATTTCGCCGCAGTGGCCGGCGAAAACAGCCCCGACTTTCTCCATCACATCGATCACATCTCGCAATCGATGCGGTTTGAGGAGATGCTGTCGTGGGAACAGTTCTATACCGGACTGTTCGACGTCCAGCGCGCGCCGCAGCTCGAGATCGCCGATCCGTTGGGGTTGGTGAAGAGCCAGGTGTTGCAGAACCGCGAGGGGTCACTGCGGCTCGTTCTCAACGCCTCGACGGCCACGCAAACTATGTCGTCGCGCTTCCTCTCGGAGTTCTTCGG
>JBATYU010000159.1:0-8564 GCA_049674245.1 Bradyrhizobium sp.
CCCCCGCTTCTCTTACTTAGTCTTCTAATCAGTCTCCGCGCCACTCGATCGGATAGATGTGCGGCAAGTGAAATTTGGGCATTTCCGGCGTTGTCGCCCTGGCGGCTGTATTGAACGTCTGGACAACGCCGCTGCATGCACAAAGCATTGAAGAAAAGACCCAGGTTTGCGCCGGCTGCCATGGCGCGGACGGCAAACCTGTCGACAAGACAATTCCCAATATTTGGGGGCAACAAGCAGGCTACATCTATATAGAGCTACGCGATTTCAAGCGGGGCGACCGCAAGAGCGACATCATGCAACCGATCGTTTCATCGATAGAACGGGACGACATGCAGGCCATCGCGGAATATTTCTCGAAAAAGCCATGGCCTGATCTGGGCCAGCCTCGTGCGCCAAAGGAAATTTCGGACCGGGCCTCGAGCGCCAACCGCTCCGTGGGCTGCACCGGTTGCCATCTCGATCATTTTCAGGGCGACGGCACGGTTCCTCGGTTAGCGGGCTTGAGCAAGGAGTACCTGACAAAAACAATGGCTGACTTCCGCACCCGCGCGCGCGGCAACAATCCCGGCATGTCCGACCTAATGCTTGCCACAGCTCCTGACGACCTCGCGGCGCTGGCGGAATATCTGGCAGGTCTCTGAGCCTCGGTCAGCGTGGCGTCAGCCGTTCACGCAGCGATGATTGTACTGTGAGATCTGCGGCGCGTTTCCCGGCCTTATCCTTGAGAGACGGATCGGCTCCTCGCGCGAGCAACAAATTGGCAATCTCCGCGCGGCCGCCTTCGGCCGCAATCATAAGAGCCGTGCGGCCGCGGTCATCCCGATCATCGATATGCGCGCCCGCGTCCAGCAGATATGAAACAACCTTGATCGCCTGCGCTTCCGTGGCTTTTTCATCCGGGCCTGACGCCCACATCAGCAGGGTGAGATCATTGGGATAGCGGGCGTTGAGATCGATATTTCGCGCCAGCAACCGCTTCACGATGTCGAGCCGTGCGCCGGCCGCCGCATAGACGATCGGCGGCTTGCCGGTTTCGTCGGTCGCTCGCTCGTCGGCTCCACGAGCGAGCAACGCTTCGACGATCGCGTCGTTGCCGGCATAGGCGGCGGCAGCGACCGGAGAGATCCCACTGCGCCCAACGAGTTTGACGTCGGCGCCGCGTTCGATAAGCCGTTGCACGATCAACGTATGGCCGCCTTCGGCAGCGAAATATAGCGCGGTGGCGCCGGCGAGATTGCGTGCATTGATCGGCGCGCTGCGTGCCAGCAGCAGGTCAACCATCTGGAGATGACCGAACCTGGCGGCGTGGCTAAGTGGCCGGGCGCCAAACCGGTCGCGCGCGTCGACCGACGCGCCTTGGTCAAGCAGCTCGGTCACCAACGCAATGCAATTCCCGTCAACAGCCGAAAATAGCGTCAACGACACTTCAATCGCTGTGATCTGCGGTTTGGTAATTTCAAACCGCCGACCTAGCTCCTGGCACCGCTCAGAGTCCTCAGCGCGAGCTGCAGGCTCGGCACTCAGTACGGCGACCACGATCGAGCATAGAAAAACGAAATGGCGGTACAAAGCGGTCTCTCCTATGGCACGCTTGTTCGTTGCAGGATGTCCATGCCGTGAGGGTGGCCCGGCGGCCAGCATATGCCAATAAAGGAGACGGCATTTAGAAGATAAAATGAAATCCGTACCCGCCGCAAGCGAGCAGCATCGCCCAAGTCCAGTGGTTCAACTCCAATCAACGACAAGCATTGTTTCCTGCCGCCGGAACGGCCAGGAAGGTAATTGTGGTCGGATTGAACGTCACAGTATTGGCGGTCGTCGGAGCGCCTACGATAGGCGGCAGCTCATCCCCAGCGCCCAGCGCCAGCGTAGTGCCGTTCAGCCGCACGGTTGTGTCCCGCAAACCCGCCGCATCCAGGGTGAAACGTTCCGAGGCATAAGGAAGCGTCAGCAAGCGCGGCGCGTCGCGGTTAATGTTGATTACCAAAAGAGTCACACCGCCCGGTGTCCCGCGTTGGCAATGGGCATAGACATGGAGGCCCGTTTGAATTGGCACACCCGAATCGAGCACGGTCCTGCCCATTAGTTGTCGCCACAAAAGTGCGCCCCAGTAATTTGGTCTGGGTGCCAGCGTTTTTTCGTCCAGCAGGCCGTAGTCGCTTGCCGCGAGCGTGTTGTGCATCACGACCTGAACGCCGGCCCTTGCGAGTCGCCCAAGCTGATCGAGATACCTGAACGTATCCAAAAATGACGCGGCCCAGCGATTTCCGCCACACGCTGCATCCGCGGTTTCAGTCAGCCAGATTGGCTTGCCAGGCTCGAGTTGGTCTCGAAGGGTCCGGTAGAAATCTATGGCCTGATCCGTCCGAGAGAGCCAGTCTTCGGAAAGAGCTGCCTCGGGTGTACTCGTACCGCCGCATCGCTCCGACAGCGTTCCGTAGTGATGATACGAAAATGCATCGACGCCGCCGGGGCCGGCTGCAACGAGGAGGTCTGAAGCAGAGGCTGTCTCACCGACCGCGCCGGGGCCGAGGACTATTATCTCGGGAAAGTTTTCCTTCACAAACGAATGGAATACCTTGAAGTCACGGCCGTATTCGGCCGCGTCATAGCCGGCTGGTGCGCCGCCCGTCGCAGCGAGGTTCGGCTCGTTCATGAACTCTGCGGCTGCGATAGTGCCTCCTACCGAGCGGGTATAGGTGAGAAAGCGGCGCGCCTGGTCCGGTGCCCAGACGCCGGTCGCATCGCGCGTGCCTGGGCTTATGGCGAATGACGTCACGATCTGCGCCCCGACCGCCTGCGAGAAATTAACCACTCCTCGCCATTGCTGCTGGGAGAGAATTCCGTTGAATCCAGAAAGCGGTGCAGATGGCGCGGAAGCCGAATCTGCAAAATAGGTGGCGTTTGCCCAGGTTCCGCTGACACGCATATAAGCAGGCGCCAATGCTGCAGCCAGCCTTCGCAACCGAGGGTTAGTTAGATCGATCGGCGAACGGTATTCGTACAAATCCGAATGTACATCCGAAGTGATCGGCCCATACGGCTTCCAAAATCTTCCGCCAGTCACTTCGATCATTTCGACATTATAGGATTGGAAGCGTTCGTCGACCGTACCGACGCGAGCCATGGTCGCGAGTGTGACGGACAGCTCGTCGGCAAGAGCCTCGGAGCAGACAAGCGCGATGAGCAACGTTGATTTCAGACAAGCAAGAAATCCAGGACCGACCCCGTGAATATTACGCACGCAAATTCTCCGCGTCTGGCCAAGAGAGTCCATTCACCGGAACAAAGTGCCGTCCATTCTCCTGATGACTAACTTGCCCCAGCTGGAAGACCAAGATTCCCTCCCATCGCTACTTCCGAAACCCCTATCTAAGCACTTAATCTTGGGGGCATGCGTAGATGGAAACATCATCATCCCATCGGAACATGGGGCAGGGTGCTGGGTCGCGGCTTGGTCCTGTCGATCGGCACCTTGCAATTGTCGATCCGCTGTCCACTTCTTGCCAAGCTCGCGGCGCGCGAGCAAGGGGCAATGCCTTATCATTACCGCCACGCATCGAAGGCGGGGCGGAGCGGAACTATCTCGGCGATTGCAGCATGACGCCGTAGCGCCCATAAATTCGGTCGACCGTCCCATCCGCGCGCAACCGCTCGAGAGCTCCCTCGATGGCATCGCGCAGCCTCTCGTCCGGGCGGACCATGCCAACCGCGACATTCCAGTTGAGGTTTGCCTCGCTCTCGTCGGGACCCAATATCCGGACCGCCTTGTCCGGATGCGTCAGATTGAAATAACTGGCGACGGCCGGCGTCACCGCCGCCGCATCAATCTCATGATTGGCCAGGGCTTCAAGGCTGTCGACCTCGAAACCGAAGGTCGAGGTCGGCACGTGACGCTGGCCGATGATCATCGCCGCCATCGAGCCGACCTGGACTCCGACCTTGGTGTGCTCGTCGAGGCTCTTGAACGACGTGAGCTTGCTGTCCAACGGCACGGCAAGCGCGACACCTGTGCGATAGTAGGGTTTCGAAATCCGCAAGTTGGTTTCGCCCTGTGCCTCGCGGTCCGCGATGACGTCCATCATGATGTCGCAGTCGGCGCTGCGGATCTGGTATTGGGTGATGATCCAGTCGAGCTTCAGCGAGACGCCGAGTTCGCGCGCCAGCGCCTGCCCCAGCTCCACCTGGAACCCGGGAGGGTCGCCCGTCTTGCTGGCGAACGGAAGTGAATTGGGGTGCGCACACAGCCCGAGCGCGTCGAGCGAGCGGATCGTGTCGAGCGACCGCGCCTGCGCCGGGCACGTCAGGCCCATGACGCCGCCGACCAAGAGCGGGAGAATTGCTTTCATTTCGTATTCCCGGTTTTCATATTCCAGGTTTTCCTATTCGAGGTGCGGATCGAGCTCGCTCATCCCTCTTGCGGCTTCAGCGAGCGGATGTACTTGATAATGTCGTCGATCTGCGCGTCGCTCAAGGCTCCGCCGAACGCCGGCATCGCGCCTTGCTTGCCGTCCTTGATGCGCTCGCGAATAAAGTCGTCGCTTTTGGTCGTACCCATGAGCTGCGGCCCCTTGCCGGCGGCGCGGCCCCCATCGGAATGACAAAAGCCGCAGGTCGATGCAATCAACTGTTCGACATTGAATGTTGCGTTGTCCGGCGCAGGGGGAGCAGGCTGCTGCGCCAAGACTGGCACGGCGCATGTCAACGAGGCCGCGAGCACGGCCGGCAGCAACGCCGTTACGCCTAAGTCCAATCTCATGACGTCCAAGCCTTCATGATGTTCAAGTCCAGTTTCATCAAGCCGCATCAGCTCGGTCGAATGCACGGGGAGCGCGGCTTGCGCCCGCTCCCCGGCAAATCGTCCCGATCGCCTATTTCAGGCTGTAGACGATGAGCGCGCCATCATCGCGCGGCATGCTCTTGTAGACGCCGCCGAAGGTTGGTGCGTAGTCATCCGACGCCATGCCGCCAAAGCCGGCGGTCACCGCGATATATTGCTTGCCGCCGGCGGAGTAGCTGACGATGCCGCCCTGATGACCGGTGCCGTCGGAATGATTCCACAGTTCGGTCCCGGATTCGGCATCGTAGGCGTGAACCACGCCGCGCGAGTCGGGCACGAACACCAGATTGCCCGCGGTTGACAGGACGCTCGCGAGCGGCGGCTCGGGGAAGCGGACCTCCCACTTCTTGGCCCCGGTCACCGGGTCGCGTGCGTCGAGATGACCATAAATCTCGCCGCCCGGAGGAGGCGCGATCTTGAAGTTGGCGCCGATGTTCAGTTGGGCTTGCGGGGCGACTATCGGCGTCGTCTTCAGGACCTCGAGGGTCATGCACCATTCCTGGCCGAGCTTGTAATAGAGGCCCGTCTTGGGGTTATAAGACCCCGAGTTAAAGCTGACGCCGCCAGAAATGTGCGGGCACAGCGGCTCGTCGACTTTCCCCGCCGAGAAGTCGCGGCGGCCGATCAGCTCGCCGGTCTTGGGGTCGATGTTCTTGACGAAGTTGCTGTTCTCGGTGATCCGCCAGACGTTCTTGAGGCCGGCGCTGCGGTCGTAGACGAAGATGTACCCGCTCTTGTTGGGGTGCACCACGAGCTTCTGGCCGTCGCGATCGAGCATCACGAACTCGCCGACCGCGCTGTCGAAGTCCCAGGCGTCGTGCGGTAACTCCTGATGATAGAATTTCAGCTTGCCGTTATCGATATCGAGACCGATCACCGAGGTGGTATAAAGATTGTCGCCAGGGCGGGCGCCCTGCGTCTTGTAATCGCTACCCGACCAATCGTAGAGCGGCGCCGGGTTGGCGGTGCCCCACCAGATGGTGTTGGTCTCGGAGTCGTAGGTGCCGGGCATCCAGCCGCCGCCGCCGCCGGTACGCCAGGAATCATTGCCCCAGGTCTTCATGGCCTCGTCGGTGCCGGCGACGGTCAGAAACTCCCATTTCTTCTTGCCGGTTGCGGCGTCGACGCCGAATATCGGCCCGCGACCCGGCCATTCGCCGCCCTGCGCGCCGATCACCACCGTGCCCTTGGCGTAAAGCGGCGCGCCGGTGAAGCCGACCGTCAGCTTTTGGGAATCGACCAGCTTGGTGTCCCAGGCGACCTTTCCGGTTTTCATGTCCAGCGCGATGAGCCGACCGTCCATCGTGCCGACGTACACCTTGCCCTCGCCGAGCGCGGCGCCACGATTGTAGGGCGAGTGGGTCTGCCGGGAGATCAACGCTTCGTCCAATTCCGGGAAATAGGACCAGATCACCTCGCCCGTGGCCCCGTTTAGCGCAAAGGTTCGGCTGTAGGAGCCCGTGTAGTAGAGCACGCCATCGGCCACGAGCGGCATCGACTGCAGGCCGCGGGTGGATCGTCCGGGAATATGGATCCAGGCAACGCTCAGATTGGCGACGTTGCTTGCGTTGATCTGGGCGAGCGGACTATAGTGATAGGACTTGTAGGAGCCGTGGTAGGTCAGCCAGTCATTCTGGCCGGCGGCTTCGATGCGCGCGGTATCCACCGATTGAGCAAACGTTGACGACGCGGCGAGCGTCGCACCGATGGCAAGCACAACAGATACGGCGAGACGTTTCGGTTGCTTCTTCATGGGCAGTCCTCCCCTATGTTTTTTCACTCGTGGTCAGTGCATTGCCGCGGTCGCTTCACAAGATCGTTTGTCGAAGCGATTATTTTTTGTGCCGCGTGCGGGACAATTCCGACAGGCCGAGTGACACTCACAGCCTAACCTGATTTGTGTCCGCACTGTGAACGCACAGAAAGTTCTTCGTCCCCATCGCAACACCGAACTCGCGAGCCGTGTTGATGGATAGGTATGGCTCTGATGGGTCAGAAACCGACATCAACCGGATGACGGCGTTGGCGAAATTGCCGGCGGAACGGGTCAGCCCGGTCCCGCGCCTTGCGTGGCGGTATAGACGGCGTAGAGCGACTGGCTCGCGGCCATGAACAGGCGGTTGCGCTTGGGGCCGCCGAAGCAAATGTTGCCGCACACCTCGGGTAGGCGGATCCGACCGATGAGCTTGCCGTCCGGCGTCCATACCGTCACACCGCTATAGCCCACGTGGCGGCCAGCATTGCTTGAGGCCCACACATTGCCGCTGACATCGCAGCGCACGCCGTCCGGTCCGCACTTCACGCCGTCAATCGCGAAGTCGCTGAACCGCTTCTGATTTGAGAGTTTGTTGTCGGCGCCGACATCGAACACGAACACGTCGCCCTTGCCACCCGAACCAGTATCGCCTGGCCCTTTGCCGGTACTGACGACGTACAGCTTCTTATAATCGGGCGAGAACGCGAGGCCGTTGGGATCCGGCACCTGGTCCTCGCTCACCACGAGGTCGACGCGGCCGCTAGGATCGACGCGATAGCAATTGGTCGGGAGCTCGCGTTTGCCCGGCACGAAGCCGGCCGGCTGACCGATCCGTGGATTGAGCTTGCCGCCCGCATTGCTGGGGCCTCCCGGACTGTCAGGCTCGCCCTCGTAGAGCTGACCGCCATAGGGCGGGTCGGTGAACCAGTAGCTGCCATCCGGGTGGGCGACGACATCGTTCGGCGAGTTGAGCTTCTTGCCGTCAAAGTTATCAGCGAGCACGGACACCGTGCCGTCGTGCTCGTAGCGCACCACCCGGCGTGTGAGATGTTCGCAGGAGAGTTGGCGGCCCTGAAAGTCGAACGAGTTGCCATTGCTGTTGTTGGACGGCGAGCGGAAGACGCTGACGTGACCGTCGTCCTCCGACCATCTCATCTGCCGATTGTTGGGAATGTCGCTCCACAGCAGATAGCGGCCCTGCGCGCTCCAAGCCGGGCCTTCGGCCCACAGCAATCCGGTATAGAGGCGCTTGATCGCCGTGTTAGGCTGGGCGAGGTTATTGAACGACGGATCGACCGCGATGATGTCAGGATCCCAGAAATAGGTGGTCGGGGCGCCGCTAGGGCCAAAATCGCGCGGCGGACTTGTGATCGTCGTCGGCGGCCCCAGTTCGCCGCCCTGCTGGGCAAGCGCGCCGCTGGGCCCGACCACGGTGGCACCGGCGGCGATCGCCAAGCCGTGGACAAGCGTTCGTCGTGTAATCATTGATTCCGGATCGCGCTGCACTTCGCGTGTCATCACATCCTCCCAATGTATGCGCCGGCCGGTTGATCCTGCCACACGGCCTTAAGACTAATCCGGTACGGGTCCGGTTGCGAGAGCCGCTTTCGATTCAGCTCGCGGCTGAAGCGTGCAATGCAAGATGGCATTGCCTCGTCCAAATCATGTCTGTCAGGAGGCGCCGCCGTCGCGCCGGGTCGAGCCGTTCGCTTCGCTTTGGCGCTTGGATCGGCCTCGAAGCGGATAGGTCTGTCGCTGCGCGCGGATTTACACACCGGCGCCGCCAAGGCGGGCAAGAAAACCCTGGGCGGCGGGGATCTTTAGAAATCATTGCCCGCGAGCGCGGCCCATCGTCCGAAGTCAAAGCCAGCATTGATCGCCGCCTGATCCACGATAATCAGAATTGAGAGCCGCCTGCGGGCGGCTTTTTCTTGTGTGCCGAGTATGAACGACAGCTTGGAGGTG
>JBATYU010000160.1:0-27183 GCA_049674245.1 Bradyrhizobium sp.
CCGGCGCATCGTGCTCGACGTCGGGCTGGCCCGACGCGAGGAGGGCGGACCAGTGTTCGACGCCGCGGGTCGCTGTCTCGGCATGTCGACCTTCGGGCCGCGCGGCCAGGTCATTGTCATTCCGACCGCAACCATCGAACGGATCGTGCCGCTATTGCTCAAGGACGGCCACATCGCGCGTGGCTGGCTCGGCGTCGCCCTGCAGGCCGTCGCCGTGCCCGATGCGCTGCGCGAGACGGCCGAGCAGTCCAGCGGCTTGATGGTGATGTCGGTCGTCGAAGGCGGCCCTGCGGCGCAGGCGGGAATCTTGGCGGGCGACATCATCTTGAGCGTCGACGGGACCTCGACGCATCGATTCCGAAGGATGGCCAAACTGTTCGGTTCCGACAGCATCGGGCGAAGGGCCGATCTTCGCCTGATCAGGAGCGGCGCGGTGATGACGGTGCAGGCGACGATCGCGGAACGGAAGGCCGCATGAGCGAGGCGGCAAGCAGACTTTCGCCGATGCCGCGGCTGCGGGTCGCGGTCCATGCCATCGATTTGCCGCGCCGTAACGTCTTGAGCCGGGTGGTCGCCGAGGCCGGGCATCTTGTCGTGGGTCTCAGGGATCCTGCCGATGTGGTGCTGGTGGACGGCGCATGCCCGACGGGCGAGACCCGCCCGGTCGTCAGCCTCGGAGGCGCCGATCGTGACTCAGGCGGCGCGTTGTCGCGCGATGCGAGTGCAGGCCAGATCGATGCCGCGATACGCGCGGTTGCGGCCGGCTTGATCGTCCGCTTGCCCGACGGGACGGAGGCTGGCTTCGGCGCGATCGGCGAGGCCGACGGTCATACCCTGCTGACCCCGCGCGAGCTCGAAGTGCTGGCGGCGCTTGCGGAAGGCCTGACCAACAAGGCGATCGCGCGCCGATTGAACATCTCGCTGCACACCGTGAAATTCCACATCGAATCCCTGTTCCGAAAATTGGGTGCGCGGACCAGGACCGAGGCGGTGGCGAAAGCCTCCGAACGCCGTCGCTACGAGACCATCAATCTGTGACGAAATCCTTGGCTCGCAAAATGCTTGGCTCGAATGGCAATGTTCATTGCTTCGTGAAAGGCAGGGAGGTTGAGACGAGAGCGGCGCCCGTCTCGATGCGGAATCCGGACCACGAATCAAGCGGCAAGCGTCACTGATTTCCGCTATGATCAAGCGATGACGATCGGGATCACCGGACCCGGGCGAAGGGCGCCAAGGCAAAACGCCGTGGTCGGGTTCATCGCTGCGGCCATTTTCGCCGTGATTTGTCTGATCGTGCTGGGGCTCGCGAGCGACTTCCTGGTCGATTGGTTGTGGTTTTCCTCGATCGGCTATCTGCAGGTTTTCTTGACCAGCATCGGCGCCAAAGCCGCCGTCTTTTTCGCCGTTTTTGCCGCGACCACCGTCATCCTTTGGCTCAACGGCGTGCTGGCGGCGCGTTTTGCGAGCCGTCCGTCGCCCCAGACGGCAACCGCCCCGTGGAGGGTCGCGGGCATTGCGCCGCCGCCCGATCTGTTAGAGGTCATGCGCGATCGGCTGACCCGGCCCCGGTTTATCGTGCTGGGAGCGGGTTTGCTCGCCGTGCTGGTCGCCGCAAGCGAAGCCGGCAGCTGGGGCATCTTCCTGCAGTTTCTCTATCAGGTGCCCTATGGCGCGGAGGATCCGCTCTACCACAAGGACATCGGCTTTTATCTCTTTTCTCTGCCCGCCTATATCGCGATCAAGAACTGGATGCTGCTCACGATCGTGCTGAGCACGCTATATGTGGCCGCGATCTACTGGGCGCGCGGCGACATCGAATACGACGTTCACCACCGATCAATCTCGCCGACGGTGATCGCGCACGGCTCGGCGCTGGCCGGGCTTCTCTTCGCGGTGAAGGCCTGGTCCTATGGTCTCGACCGCTATCTGCTGCTCTTTGGCGACAACGGCGTGGTGGTCGGCGCAAGCTACACCGACATCCATCTGGGGCTGCCGGGCCTGTGGCTGATGATCGCCCTGTCGATCATCGCGGCATTCACCGCATGGGCCAATTTGCGGACGCGCACCTGGCGGCTTCTTGCCGCAGCATTCATCCTTGTCGGCGTCGGCTCGGTCGTGCTGTCCAGCCTGATCCCTTCGCTGTTCCGGCACTTCTTCGTCAGACCGACCGAGTTGCAGCTGGAGAGGCCTTATATCGAACGCAACATCGCGCTCACCAGGCACGCCTACAATCTCGACCAGATCGCCGCCAAGCCGTTTGCCGCCGAACAGAAACTTACCTTCAAGACGCTGGAGGCCAACAAGGCGACCATCGACAATATCAGGCTGTGGGACTGGCTGCCGTTGTCGGATACCTACGCACAGCTGCAGGAGATCCGCACCTACTATAAATTCCACGATCTTGACGTCGATCGCTACTGGCTCGACGGCTCCTACCAGAGCGTGATGCTTTCGGCCCGCGAACTGCGGGCCTCGCTGCTGCCGGCGAACGCCCAGACCTGGGTCAACCGCCACGTGCTGTTTACGCACGGCAACGGTGCGGTGATGAGCCCGGTGACCCGCAAGAGCACGGAAGGACTGCCGTTCTTCTATTTGCGGGATATTCCGCCCGTCGCAGACGGAGGCCCCAAGATCGACGAGCCGCGCATCTACTTCGGCGAAGAGAGCGACGACTACGTCATCGTCAAGGCCAGCATCCCGGAGTTCGATTACCCGAAGGGCAAGGACAACGTCTATGCAGCCTATGACGGCACCGGCGGCGTGCCGATCGGAGCATTGGGATGGCGAACGCTGTTCGCTTACTACTTCAACGACGCGAACCTGGTTCTCTCAAGCTACATCACGGCGGACGCCCGGATCATGATCCGGCGCAACATCAAGGAACGGGTGCGCACGATCGCTCCATTCCTCAGGCTCGATCATGATCCCTATCTGGTCATCAGCAACGGGCGGATGTTCTGGATGCAGGACGCCTACACCACGAGTTCCTATTTCCCCTCGGCGCAGCCGGCGCCAGGGCTTGATCTCAACTACATTCGCAATTCGGTGAAAATTATCGTCGATGCCTATAACGGGACGGTCGATTTCTATCTGATCGACAACCGCGACCCCATCGCCGCGACCTACCAGCGCATCTTTCCGAACCTGTTCAAGCCGTTCACGGCCATGCCGGCGGATTTGCGGAAGCACATTCGCTATCCGGAGGATCTGTTCCTGGTTCAGGCGCAGATCTATCAGACCTACCACATGGAGACGGCCGACGTTTTCTATAACCGCGAGGATTTCTGGCAGTTCCCGCGACAGCCGGGCGGCGATGGCGCCTCGGTGATGACCCCCTATTACATCATCATGCGGCTGCCGGGCGAGCCACAGGCCGAGTTCTTCCTCATGCTTCCCATGGTGCCGAGCCACCGCGACAACATGATAGCGTGGCTCGCCGCGCGTTGCGATGCGCCCGACTACGGCAAATTGATCGTCTACGAGTTCCCCAAGGACAAGCTTGTCTATGGGCCGTTCCAGATCGAGGCGCGGATCAATCAGAATACCGAGATCTCGCAGCAGCTCACGTTGTGGAATCAAATGGGCTCGCGGGTGATACGCGGCGCGAACTTGCTGGTGATCCCGATCGAGAACTCGATTCTTTACGTATCGCCGCTCTATTTGCGGGCGGAGCAGGGACACCTGCCGGAGCTGAAACGTGTGATCGCAGCCTACGGTGAGCATGTCGTGATGAAGGAAACGCTCGCCGAGGCCCTGGCGGCGCTGTTCGTCGAAGGAGGTGCCGGGCCGCCAGTCTCAGGCGCGACAGGGGAGATGCCGCTGACAGGTCCGGCGGCAGGCCAGGCGCAGCAGGCGCTCGATCGCTACAATCAGGCGGTGGAGCGATTGAAGGCCGGCGATTGGAAGGCTTTTGGCGCGCAGTTAGATGCACTGCGCGAGCTTTTGGAGGAAATGAATCGGCACTCCTCCGGCCACTGAAGCGCTTTGAGGATGCGATCCATGACCGGGTCGGCAATAAGGGAGTAGAGAGGACGGCCCGCGACTTGTTCGCTGTCAATGCTTGATATTTGGCTCATGCCGACCAACTATTGGTGATGACCGAACCGACCAAAATCGCCGATGTCCCTACGCTTGCCGAATGGGCTGGCGGCCCTGAAGCCATTGGCGCGCTCACCAAACGTTTCTACGAAAAGGTGCCGCAAGACCCCGTTCTCGCACCCGTGTTTGCCGCAATGGATCCGCATCATGCCGAACACGTCGCAGCCTTCATCACCGAAGTGTTTGGCGGTCCGAAGGCCTATGCGATCGGAGGCGGATCGCATGCGCATATGATCACCCGCCATCTGGGCCGGCATCTGACGGAGGCCTTCCGCCAGCGCTGGTTGGCCTTGATGCTCGACACCGCCGATGAAGTCGGGCTCCCTTCCGATCCCGAATTTCGCGCGGCGTTTGTCGGATATCTGGAGTGGGGTACCCGGCTTGCCGTGATGAACTCACAGGAAGGCGTCGCGTTGCCGCCGGACGATGCGCCGATGCCGCGATGGAATTGGGGGCCGCCTGGCGGGCCCTGGCGCGGGTAGGGGCATCAGATGAGCGCGCTAGACTTCCCTGTTCGAACAGAGCAATCTTCTTGCGAGTATCCTTCATGACCGCACGCCAGCGCGATTTCTCGACGCCCATCGATCCGGTCAAGCTCGACCGCCTCGCCGAAGTGGCGGTCAAGGTGGGGCTGCAGCTGCGCGAGGGACAGGATTTGCTGCTGACTGCGCCTGCGGTCGCGCTGCCGCTGGTGCGAAGGATCGCCGAACATGCCTACAAGGCCGGCGCCGGCCTGGTGACGCCGCTGTTCTCGGACGAAGAGGTGACGCTGTCGCGTTTTCGATTCGGGCACGGCGACAGCTTCGACCGCGCCGCGAACTGGCTTTACCAGGGCATGGCGAAAGCATTCGGCGCCAATACCGCGCGGCTTGCCGTGGTCGGCGACAATCCGATGCTGCTGTCGGGCGAGGACCCCGTCAAGGTCGCGCGCGCCAGCAAGGCCAATTCGGTCGCCTACCAGCCGGCGCTGGAAAGAATCGTCAATTTCGATACCAACTGGAACATCATCGCCTATCCCAGCGCGTCATGGGCGAGGCAGGTTTTCCCTGACGATGCCGAGGACGTTGCGGTGGCGAAACTGGCGGATGCCATCTTCGCAGCCTCACGCGTCGACAGCGACGGCGCCGTGGCCGCATGGGACAAGCACAATGCCGTGCTGCGCGAGCGGACCGAATGGCTGAACGGGCAACGCTTTAAGGCATTGCACTATTTGGGACCGGGCACCGACCTCATGATTGGGCTCGCCGACAGCCATGAATGGGTCGGTGGTGCCTCCACGGCCAAGAACGGCATCACTTGCAACCCCAATATCCCGACCGAGGAAGTCTTCACCACGCCGCATTGCCGGCGGGTCTACGGCCACGTCGTTTCCTCCAAGCCGCTGTCCTATCAGGGCACGCTGATCGACAACATCGCGGTGCGCTTCGAGGAGGGACGCATCGTCGAGGCGACGGCCTCGCGCGGCGAGGAAGTGCTGAACAAGGTGCTCGACACCGACGAAGGCGCGCGGCGGCTTGGCGAAGTGGCGCTGGTGCCGCATTCCTCGCCGATCTCAAAGAGCGGGCTGTTGTTCTTCAACACGCTGTTTGACGAGAATGCCGCTTCCCACATCGCGCTCGGCCAGTGCTACTCGAAATGCTTTGTCGATGGTGGAAGGCTGACGCCCGAGCAGATCGCGGCGCAAGGCGGCAACAAGAGCCTCATTCACATCGACTGGATGATCGGCTCCGACAAGACCGACATCGACGGCATCCGCATCGACGGCTCGCGCGTGCCGGTGTTCCGGAAAGGCGAGTGGGCGTGAGCATGATCCGGAAAAGCATGCCCTCGGGCTGCGACCCGATGGGTGGGAACCGGTTTTCCCTCGCGACAAACGCGGAACGCGTTTGCGCGGAGATCATGCTCAAACAAGAGAGATCTATGTCGGTCAACGGCTCTCGATGAACTGGCGCGGTCGCGGCGCGGGCTAGCCGATCAATCGAGCTTCAGCCGGTAAAAATCCGCAGCCGTCTTCGAGAACAGGGAGGTCTTCTCAGCTTCCGAATATGGCGTGGCGAGGCGCTTGAAGGCGTTGAAGATCACCTGATAGCTGCACTGGCCCTTGTCGGGCGGAAAATTGCTTTCGAACATGCAGCGGTTCGGACCGAAAGCCTCGATGCATGTCTCTATGTAAGGCTTCCACGCGGCAGCCGCCTGTTCCGACGATGGCGGCCTCGGACGTTCGTGGAAGTCATAACCGAGTAGCCGCATCGCAAGCCCGCCGAGCTTGACCACCACGTTGGGGCACTTCGCGATTTCCCGGATCGACGCCTTCCAGGCCGGAAACAGCTCCTCGCGCCGATTGGCATAGACGCCGATACCGACCGGGCCGCCGCAATGGTCAAGGCAGATTCTGGTATCCGGAAAGGCGCAAGCGAGATCGGTGAGCTCGCCGATCTGCGGCTGAAACAGCCAGGCGTCAAAACTCAGGCCGAGCGGCGCGAGACAGCCAAAACCCTTGCGAAAGGTGGAATCGAGCAACAGGCCCTTCGGCCGCGTTGCATACATGCCGGCGACATTGGGGTCGGCATCCCAGGCCGAGGAGTGGCGGATGCCGCGGAAGCGCCCCTGGCCGGCGGTAATCTCCGCCTCCAGCACCGCCTTGGCGGCCTCGCCGAGCAAGAGATTGACGTGGCTGACAATGCCGGCGCAGATCAGCGCCTTGCCATAGCCGCCGCTCGCGCTCATGGCCGCGACGCCGTTGGCGAATTCGACTTCGCCGACGGGGCGGAACGCTTCCGGGCCCTTGGCGCGATACATCGAGCGGCAATCGACATAGACGGTTGCGACGATGTTGTGGCCCGAGGCGATGTCGGCGGCCATCTCCTCGATCATGTAGCGCAGGCCGCCGCGGTCCCACAGATGATGGTGCGGGTCGACGATCGGCCGCGACGGATCGATCACGTCCTCGGTCAATTGCGCGAGCCAGTGTTCGCGCGGGTCGGCGTAGAGCCCGCTCTTCGAGGCGGGTGCAGTGCTGGTGGCCTTCATGTTCACTCCCTGATTTCCGTTGTTATTATTGTTGAAGCCGTTCCGGCCTGTCCTTCAGCCCGGCAGGCTGCGCACGAAATCGATGATCGCTGCGTTGACCTCTCCGGGGCGTTCCTGCTGGGTCCAGTGGCCGCAGCCGGGGAGCAGCTGGATGTCGCGTAGCGCCGGGACGAACTGCTTGAGGCCGGCGAGATACTCCGCGGTGCCGGGCGCGGCGAGCACCATGTCATGGTCGCCTGCAATATAGAGCGCGGGGACGGTTACCTTCTTATCCGCGAAAGCGGCCATCAGCTCCCAGTTGCGGTCGATGTTGCGATAATAATTGAGGGGGCCGCGAAAGCCTGAGCGCTTGAATTCGCCGGCATAGAAATCGATGTCAGCTTCGCTGAGCCACGCGGGCAGGGTCGCCGGAGCGCCGGGGCCCCGCAATAGTCCGCCGTTTCTCGGCACCATGCCGACATTTCGAGCAGCGCCTCTGCCTGTCGCGGCGGCGCGGATTTCGGCAGCGCTCTCGCCCGAAGCGCCGTAGAGCATGTTGCGCACGGTCGAGCGCGGATCCCGCTCGAACTCGGCCTCGGCGACGCCGGGTTCCTGGAAATACAGCTGGTAGAATTGAGCGTCCGCGGTCTGTGGCATGACGCTGGTCGGGCGAACCGGGCTGCGTGGTCGGAACGGTACGCTGAGGCCGACTACGGCGGGAAAGCGATCCGGGCGCAGGCGCGCCGCTTGCCAGGCAACGGTCGCGCCCCAGTCATGGCCGACGATGACGGCTTTCGGTACCTCGATCGCGTCGAGCAGTCCAACGAGGTCGCCGACCAGATGGAAGATCGTGTATTGATCAATCGCCTCGGGTGCGTCGCTCTTGCCGTAGCCGCGCATGTCGGGCGCAACGGCGTGGAACCCCGCCGCGGCGAGTGCGTCGATCTGGTGCCGCCAGGAATACCAGGATTCGGGGAAGCCGTGGCACAACAGCACGACAGGCCCTTTGCCCTGCTCGGCGATGTTGAGGCGGATGCCGTTGCTCTCGATCATTCGCTGCGTTGGTTCGCTCATGTTTCCTACTCTCTCAATGAGGCACTCATCATCACGGGGAATTCCGCAGCGGTCAAACCCCGTCGAGGATGATGACGGTCGGCGTGCCCGGCAGCGTCTGCCGCGAAATCTTTAAGCTGCGCTCGGTGCGGACATCGATCTCGAACCGCTGGCCGATCCGGCGCATGAATTCCTCGAGCGGCGTGGCGAAGCGGTGCATCGGCAGCACGATCGCCGCGCGCAAGCGCCGGGTGATGTCGGAGATGCCGTCGAGCGACATCGTATAGGTGCCGTCGATTGGCACCATCACGATGTCGAGCCGGCCGATCGCAGCGTACCGGGCGTCGTCGAGCGGATGGTGCAGATGCCCGAGATGGCCGATGCACAGGCCCGCGACCTCGAAGATGAAGATCGAGTTGCCGTCCCTGATCATCTCGTCGCTTGAGTAGTCGCCGTAATAGCGGCGGATGTCGGTGGTCACATTGCGGATGAAGACGTCGCCGATACGCTCCGCGATCTTCGCCGGCTGGCCGTCGTCGCCCCACCCGTGCAGCACATGGGCAATATGCGGGTCCGGAAACAGCGTGTAATGCGTGGAGTGGGCGCGGTTCATGGTGACGATGTCGGGCAGGCGGCCGGTGCGATAGGTGCCGCTCCAGTCGGTCGCGATCCGCAACCCTGCGGGCGTGTCGATGTAATAGGTCGAGTGGCCGCCATAGGTGATCGCGACCTCATCCGCAGCACTGGCAGCCGTCCGCAGGTTGACCGGCGTCGCCCGCGGGGATCCTTGCGAGATCGCGAGACATTCGCTGCGCGGGATGTCCTGCGCCGAGGCTGGGGCCGTCAGCCAACTCAATATGGCGAGAACGGCATAAGACAGCCGCAACATCGCAAAAACCCCGTTTCGATCATGCGTGCGATACTGTATCGCATCATTTTGCGGCGAACTTATCATGTCGGGCGCCGCCATGGAGTTCACATGTCCGAGCAGCCCATTTCCGGTCCGCGTGTCCCCTCGACAAAACGCCTCGAGCCGCTCCGCCATATCGATGCGGGTGTTCTCGACATCGCCTATTACGAGGCGGGACCCACCGATGGCCCCGTCGTGATGCTCATGCACGGCTTTCCCTACGACATTCATTCCTATGTCGATGTGGCGGCGATGCTGGCCTCGCAAGGCTGCCGGGTCGTCGTGCCTTACTTGCGCGGTTACGGTCCGACCCGCTTTCGCGATTCGGCGACGCCGCGCTCGGGAGAGCAGGCCGCGATCGGTGCCGATCTGATGGCGCTGATGGATGCGCTCCAGATCAAGCGCGCGGTGTTCGCGGGCTATGATTGGGGCGGCCGCGCGGCGTGCGTCGGCGCGGCACTCTGGCCGGAGCGCTGCATCGGCCTGGTGTCGGTGAATTCGTATCTGATCCAGGACATCGCAAACGCACTTTTGCCGGCGCGGCCCTTGCGCGAGGTTCCGCTGTGGTACCAGTGGTATTTCCAGATCGAGCGCGGGCGCGCTGGGCTAGCCGCCAACCGGCGCGAGATCGCGAAAATATTATGGCAGCAATGGTCGCCGAACTGGCATTTCGACGACGCGTGCTTCGAGCGAACCGCGATCGCCCACGACAATCCCGACTATGTCGACATCGTGATCCACAGCTATCGCCATCGCTATGGTCTTGCGGAAGGCGATCCGCGATATGCCGACATCCGGCGCCGGCTCGCGCAATTGCCGCCGATCACCGTGCCTTCGGTGACGCTTGACGGCGAGGGAGACGGCGTGGCGCCTGCGACCGACGGCAGCGCCAGCGCGCCAAAATTCAAGGGCCGCCGCGTCCATCGTGTGATTCCGCGCGCCGGTCATAATCTGCCGCAGGAAGAGCCCGAGGCCTTTGCTTCTGCGGTGATGGAGTTGGTCAAGCGGTAAGAGTGTCGCGATCCAGAAATGCCGGTACAAGCATGTCTGTATCGGTGGTAATCCTCATCGTTTACCAGCCCACTCTCGAGCAATGACCTCGTTCATCTCCTCGATCGAGAGAGACCGGCCTTTTCTCTTGTTCGTTAAGCTGCCGAACAGATCCGAGATTTTTCCAGTCGGCCGCGCCGCCTTCACCTCAATTCGGCTGTTAGGAAGCTTGTCGACGGTGATTTTCTCGCCGGGATGCACCCCAAGATGTTCCAGAAGGTCCTTGCGCAAGGTGACCTGGCCTTTGGCGGTAACGGTGAGAGTGCTCATGGCAAGCCTCGTGGTTTCAACCCCCAATATGTCAGGCAAAAACGCCTTACCATCAGGGGGGCGCCCCGCGGAAATCAAGGCGTGAGCCGTCTACTCACTCCCTTCGCGGGCTGAGCTTCCACGTCACCGCAAGGAGACCGGCGGTCATGATGCCGCTGATCAGTGCGGCGACGGGAACTACCAGCGCAATCGCTGCGGTCGCGGCCCATCCGATCGAGGAAAAGGCCTCCGCGAAGGTCGCGAGCCGCGACGAGGTCTGGCGGCGGCGGAACTGGCTGCGTTTTGCCTGCACGCGGAACCAAAGCTGAATAGAGGTTGCCGAGGCGGCACCGATGACGACGCCGATCGCGGTGACCGCGGCCTGCGACGGCGAGGCGAAGCCAAGCGCGAGCACCAGCGGCGCGAAGACGACGCCGATTGCGATCAGCACCACCTCGATCTTGGCGCGGATCACGCGCGAGGCGGGCAGCGGCGCGGTCGCGACCAGGTCGGCGGCGTCTTCGCCCGATATCGTCAACCATGCCAAGCCGCCGGCGAGCTGACCCGCCGCCATCACGATGACAGGCGCGATCAGCACGATCGCCTGGGAGCTGTCGGCAAAGCTTCGCCACAACAACAGCGCCGGCGGCACCAGATAGAGCAGCTGCATCAGGGTTTGCGAGATCAGCCAGGGGTCGCGCCGCAGCAGGACAAATTCCTTGCGCCGCAACGCCTGTTGCCGCGAACCGCCACGAAATGCTTTTACACGGATGCCCTGCCGCCCGGAACTCGCCTGCGCCGAAGCGCTGACAGCGGTGTCGGCGAACCTGCCCGAGAAGATCGCCATCACGGCGCCGAGCAGGACAAGTCCGAAGGACAATAGCAGCAGCAGCGCTTCGCCATCGCCGAGTGCCGCGCGCGCCGGCCACCACAAAATACTGTCCGGGCCTGGCGTGATCGCCGCCGCCGCATCCGATGTCAGCACCGCAAACCGCGACAGCGTTCCATAGGAAAGGATCGCCGCGACCTGCAGCGCGATGACGAAACCGGCGCCGATGATCGCGGCGAGGATTTGTGCGACAGTGCGGGTTCGCACCGGACCGATCAGGCGGAACAGCACGATGGTGACCGCGATCGCGAGTGCCGCGGCGGTGAGCCCGATGGCGATGACGACGCCGAACGCCGAAAGCCACCTGAGGCCGCCGCCGATCACGAGCACATCGACGAACGGCGTCGAAAGCAGCAGCGCCATCGCAATGATCGAGAGCGCGATCGCGGCGATGCGGATCGAAAACACGTTGGCGAGCCTGACCGGCGAGGACATGATCAGGTCGAGATCGGCACGCGCGTAAAACACCCGCGTCACCGATTCGATCGCCTGCGACAGCATCAAGGCCCAGGCCAGCAAAATGGTCGCGGTGATGACGATCAGCGAGGACTTGTCGAGCGGCAGTTGCAGGTCGGCGAAACGGCCGATCACCGCCCAGGCCGGGATGTGCAAGAACGCGGCAAACACGATCAGGCCGATCACGGCCGCGCGCTTCCGCTTGCGCCGTCCGCCCGTCATCATCGCGAGCCATTCGCGCCATGCGAGACGCAGCTCGTGGCGGGCGAACCAGGTGAGTGCCAGGGCCGAGCTCATGCGGCGGCGGCCTCGACGTCCACCAGTGCGATGAACAGGTCTTCGAGGCTGGTATCGGTATGTCCGTTCTGCTGGCGCAGCTCGGCAAGTGTCCCCTCGGCCACCAAACGGCCTGCGGCGATGACGCCGATCCGATCGGCCATGCGTTCGGCCACCTCGAGAATATGCGTGGTCATGATCACCGTGCAGCCTGCGCGCACGCGGTTCCCCAATAGTCCCTTGACGTGGCGGGCGGATACCGCGTCGAGGCCGGTGAGCGGTTCGTCCAGGATAATCAGGCGGGGTTCATGGACCAGCGCGCCGGCCAGCGCCACCTTCTGGCGCATGCCTTTGGAAAATCCCTCGCAGCGCTCGTCAAGATGTGGCTCGAGACCGAGCGAGACCAGAAGCTCATGCGCCGATTTTTGCGACACGGCCGGATCGATGCCCCAGAGGCCGGCGACGAATTCGAGATATTCCAGCGGGGTGAGCTTGTCATAGATCATCGGCTCGTCAGAGATCCACGCCATCATCTGTTTGGCGGCGACCGGATCGCTCAGCGCGTCGATACCGAATATCGCGACCGAGCCTGCGTCAGGCTTGAGCAGGCCCGCGACCATGCGCAGCGTCGTGGTCTTGCCGGCGCCGTTTGGCCCGACCAGGGCATAGTATTCGCCGGCGCGGATGGTGAGGTCGAGCGCATCGACCGCGAGGCGGTCAAAACGCTTTGTTAACCCTCGCACCTGCAGCGCGCATTGTTCTGATTTCATGACGCCCATCCGAACTTTTGTCATCGCCACCATGGAGGAAAGATATTTCGGCGCGGTGAATCGGCAAACCCAAATTCCGCCCGGTGGTACATCAACCAGCGTTTTGTTGACAGAGGTCGGGCCTTTGGGCTGAATGAGGTCAGGACGATGTGCCGTCTTTCAGTGCCTCCGGCCGGGCGGCGCGAAAGACCGGATGCGGACAGGCAGTCGACAAGAATTGCCGGGCATCAAGGGGAGGGTAGGCAAATGCTGGACTTCGTTCAGCAGTTGGTGAGTGGTATCGCGCTCGGCTGCGTCTACGGCCTGATCGCGCTCGGCTTCGTCCTTGTCTACAAGGCCACCGAGGTCGTGAACTTCGCCCAGGGCGACCTGATGATGCTGGGCGGGTTCTTCGCATTCACCTTCATCGGCATTTTGGGCTTGAACTACTGGATCGGATTTGCCGGCGCGGTCTTATGCATGGCGCTGTTCGGCATGCTGGCCGAACGCGTCGTGGTGCGCCCGATCCTCGGCTATCCGCAGTTCTCGATCATCATGGCGACGATCGGGCTTGGCTATTTTCTGCGCTCGGTCGCCGGCATGATCTGGGGCACCGACGATTTCAAGATCGAGACGCCGTTCAGCCAGGGCGTATTGCGGATCGGCTCTCTCGTTCTGGCCTATGACAAGCTCTCGGTGATCGCGGCGACGCTCATCCTGTGCGCGCTGCTGTATCTATTCTTCAACAAGACCACGCTCGGCACTGCGATGCGGGCGAGTTCGGAGAATATGCTTGCCGCCTATTATATGGGCATTCCGGTCAAGCGCGTGGTGTCGATCGTGTGGGCGATCAGTGCGGCGGTCGCGACCTGCGCCGGCGTGCTGCTCGCGCCGATCACCTTCATCCATTCCAATGTCGGCCTGGTGTTGGGGTTGAAGTCGTTCCCGGCCGCGGTGCTCGGCGGCTTCGGCTCGATCCCCGGCGCGGTGGTCGGCGGCGTGCTGATCGGCGTGATCGAAAGCATGGCCGGCTTCTATCTCGCCGAGGGATGGAAGGACGTCGCGGCCTACATCGTGCTGCTCGCGGTGTTGCTGCTCAAGCCAGAGGGCCTGTTCGGCCTTCGCATGCGGAAGAAGGTCTAGAAATGCGGTTTCTGTTCAAGACCGACTATGAAGACGACATTCGCCTGTTTCCGCACTCGGGCTACGTCTTCTCCTACGGCACCTTGCTGGTGCTGCTTTCGATCGCGCCGTTCGTGCTCTCGAGCTATCTCGTCAGCCAATTGGTGTTTGTCTGCATCTATGCGACCGTCGGCGTGGGGTTGCTGATCCTCACCGGCTTTACGGGGCAGGCCTCGTTGGGCCACGCGGCCTTTCTGGCCATCGGTGCCTATACCGCGGCGTACTTGCAGCAGTTCAACGTGCCGTTTCCGGTCTATTTCCTCGCCGCCGGCCTGTTGACCGGGGTGATCGGCGCGCTGGTCGGATTCCCGGCGTTGCGGCTGCAGGGCATCTATCTCGTGATCGCCACCATTTCCTTTGCCTTCATCGTCGAGGAGATCCTGGCGCGGTGGGAAAGCGTCACCCATGGCAACGAGGGGATGCGGATCAAGACCATCCAGTTGCTCGGCACTTCGGTGTCGCGCGACAGCCCGGCGTTCTACTTCCTCTGCCTTGCCGTGCTGATCCTGACCATCGTCGGCGCGCTCAATCTGCTGCGCTCGCCCACGGGGCGCGCCTTTGTCGCCATCCGCGACAGCGAAACCGCCGCGCGCAGCATGGGCATCAACGTCTCGCTCTACAAGGTCAAGTCGTTTGCGATCAGTGCGACCATCACCGGTTTTGCGGGCGTTCTGTTCGCCCACAAACTGTCCTTCATCAGCCCGGAAATGTTTACCCTCCAGCTCTCGATCGAATTCATCATCGTGATCCTGATCGGCGGCACCTTCAGCCTGCATGGCGCGGTGCTGGGCGCGATCTTCATCGTCATGATCGATCCGTTCCTGACCTACCTTAAAGACGACATGCCCGGCATGATCGCCGGCGTTGCCGCGGCATTCGGCGCCGGAAGCGTGCGCGCCGCGCATATTCAGGACGGTGTCGCCGCCTTCGCCTCCGCCAACGGCCTCAAGGGCGCGATCTATGGCGTCATCATCGTGCTGTTCGTGCTGTTCGAGCCGCTCGGCCTCTACGGCCGCTGGCTCAAGATAAAGCTCTTCTTCCAGCTGTTCCCGCTCTACAAGCGCGCCACCTTCAAGCGGCAGAAGATCTATGTGAAGTCGGAGCGGAACCGATGAGCTATTTCCGCGCTGAAAATCTTTCGTTGCATTTCGGCGGCCTGAAGGCGGTCGACGCCGTGTCCTTCGCGGTGGAGAAGGGTGAAATCCTGTCGATCATCGGGCCCAACGGCGCGGGCAAGAGTTCGATCTTCAACCTGATCTCGCGGATCTACAGCCCAACCTCGGGAAGGATCTTCTTTGAGGACCAGGACATCACCGAGGCACCTGCCTACGGCATCGCCAGGCTCGGCATCGCCCGCACCTTCCAGAACATCGAGCTGTTCGAGAATGCAACCGTGCTCAGTAACCTCCTGGTCGGCCGCCACCGGCATTCGACCACGCAGCTATGGCAGGAGCTGTTGTTCCTGCCGAGCGTGCGCTCCAACGAAAAAGCCCATCGCCGCCGTGTCGAGCAGGTGATCGAGTTCCTCGATCTCGAGCCCCATCGCGACAAGCTGATCTCGGGGCTGCCTTACGGCGTGCGCAAGGTGATCGAGCTCGCGCGCGCGCTGTGCTCGGAGCCGAAGCTGATCCTGCTCGACGAGCCGTCGTCCGGGCTGAATGTCGAGGAAACCGACGACATGTCGTTCTGGATCCGCGACATGAAATCCGAGCTCGGCATCACCGTCTTGATGGTCGAGCACGACATGACGCTGGTCAATCGCGTCTCCGACCGGGTGATCGCGCTGAACTACGGCCGCGTGCTGGCGATGGGCACGCCTGCCGACGTGCAGGTCCATCCGGACGTCGTCGCCGCGTATTTGGGCGCTTGAGGAGATGATGCCATGAGCGCGCCCGACATCATCCTAAAACTCAGCAACATCGAGAGTTACTACGGGCCGATCATGGCGATCCGAGGCATCAGCCTGGAGGTGCCGCGCGGCCGGATCGTCACGGTGTTGGGGGCCAACGGCGCCGGCAAGACCACGGTATTGAAGACCATCTCCGGCATCCTCGATCCGCAGAAAGGCTCGATCGAATTCCTAGGCAAACCGATCCAGCGGATGGCGGCCGACAAGATCGTGCGGCTGGGCTTGAGCCATGTGCCGGAAGGACGCGAGGTGTTTCCGTTCCTCTCGGTGCGCGAGAACCTGATGATGGGCGCCTATCCGCGTCGCGACCGCGACGGCGTCGCGCAGGATCTGGAGCGGGTCTACGGCTATTTTCCGCGGCTGAAGGAGAGGGTCGACCAGCCGGCGGGGCAGCTCTCCGGCGGCGAGCAGCAGATGCTGGCGATCGGGCGTGCGCTGATGAACCGCCCGACGCTATTGTTGCTGGATGAGCCGTCGCTCGGCCTGTCGCCGATCCTGGTGAGAGAGATCTTCACCATCATCAAGCGCGTCAACCAAGAGCAGGGGATGTCGATCCTTCTGGTCGAGCAAAATGCCAAGGTCGCGCTCGAGACCGCCCATTACGGCTATGTGCTTGAGATCGGCCGGGTGGTGATGAACGATACTTGCGACCGTTTGATGCATTCCAAGGACATCCAGGAGTTCTATCTTGGCGCCAAGGAAGCCGGCGCCCGCGGCGAACGGCGCTGGAAGAAGAAGAAAACTTGGCGTTGAGAAGGAGTTGGCGTTAAATACGGCTTCCGTCCCGGCAAAAAAGACCGGCCACAAGAAACCGGCACCCGGCGCGGACGAGGTGAGGGAGGAACGAGCATGGCGAGAGCGGCGGTTCTGACAGTCGCCGATACGATCGCGAGGAGCTTTCTGCTCGCGGTGGAGACCCGCGGCGAGGCGCCCGCGATTCGCGAGAAAAAATTCGGCATCTGGCAGCCGACCAGCTGGCGGGAGTGGCTGCAGATCTCAAAGGACATCGCCTACGGCTTGCACGCCATCGGCTTCAAGTCCGGCGACGTCGCCTCGATCATCGCCAATGCGGTGCCCGAATGGGTGTTCGCCGATATGGGCATCCTCTGCGCCGGCGGCGTTTCGTCCGGCATCTATCCGACCGATTCCGCAAGCCAGGTGGAATATCTCGTCAACGACTCCCGAACCAAGGTGATCTTTGCCGAGGACGAAGAGCAGCTCGACAAGATCCTGGCGTGCCGCGCCCGCTGTCCGACCCTGCAATGGATCGTGGTGTTCGACATGGAGGGCTTGAGCGGCTTCTCCGATCCCATGGTGATGTCGCTCGCCGAATTCACCGCATTCGGGCGCAACCATATCGCCGGCCATGAAGCGCTGTGGAGCGAGATGGTCGGGAGCCGGGGGGCGGATGATCTGGCCATTCTGGTCTACACCTCGGGTACGACCGGCCCGCCCAAGGGCGCGATGCATTCCAACCGTGGCGTCACCTACCAGATGCGCCACGCCAACGATCTGTATCCATCGACCGACCGCGAGGAGCGCCTGGTGTTCCTGCCGCTCTGCCACGTCGCCGAACGCGTCGGCGGCTATTACACCTCGATCGCGGTGGGATCGGTGATGAACTTCGCCGAAAGCCCGGAGACGGTGCCCGACAATCTTCGCGAGGTTCAGCCCACCGCATTCCTGGCGGTGCCGCGGATCTGGGAGAAGTTCTATTCGGGCGTCACCATCGCGCTGAAGGATGCGACGCCGTTCCAGAACTGGATGTATGGGGGCGCGCTCGCGATCGGCTATCGCATGACCGATTGCAGGCTCGAGGGCGAAACACCCTCGCTGCCATTGCGGATCGCCAATCGCGTCGCGCACTGGCTGGTGTTCCGCAACATCCGCCGCATGCTGGGGCTCGACCGCTGCCGGATCGCGCTCACCGGTGCAGCCCCGATCGCGCCGGAGCTGATCCGCTGGTATCTCGCGCTCGGCATCGACATGCGCGAAGTCTACGGCCAGACCGAGAATTGCGGCGTCGCGACGCTGATGCCAAGGGATCGGATCAAGCTTGGTTCGGTCGGGACCGCCGTGCCGTGGGGCGAGGTGATGATCTGCCCGCGCGGCGAGATCCTGATCAAGGGCGACTTCCTGTTCATGGGCTATCTGAACCAGCCGGAAAAGACCGCCGAAACCATCGACGCCAACGGATGGCTGCACACCGGCGACGTCGGCGCCATCGACAACGAGGGTTTTGTCAAGATCACCGACCGGATGAAGGACATCATCATCACCTCCGGCGGCAAGAACATCACCCCGTCGGAGATCGAGAACCAGCTCAAATTCTCGCCCTATATTTCCGACGCCGTCGTGATCGGCGACAAGCGGCCCTATCTGACCTGCCTCGTCATGATCGACCAGGAGAATGTCGAGAAGTTCGCCCAGGACCACGACATTCCCTTCACGAACTATGCGAGCCTGTGCCGGGCGGCCGAGGTCCAGGGTCTGATCCAGCGCGAGATCGAGGCGGTGAATGCCAATTTCGCCCGCGTCGAAACCGTCAAGAAATTCTTCCTGATCGAGCGTCAGCTGACGCCCGAGGACGAGGAATTGACGCCGACCATGAAGCTGAAGCGGGGCTTCGTGAACAAGCGGTACGTCACCGAGATCGACGCCATGTATGGCGAGCGGGCGGTGGCGTGAGCCGCGAAAGCGTTTGGAAGCTTAAAAACGGCGAAGGATCAGGAGGCCCAGCCTTCGCTCAATACGGGCCAAAGGAAGCAACAGAGGAGACCAATCATGTCGAAATTGCTCAAGGCGCTGGGCCTTGCGATCGGCGCGCTCGCGCTGACGCATCTGCCGGCTGCGGCGCAGACCAAAGTCACCAATGACGGCATCTCGCCGACCGAGATCGTGATCGGCACCCATCAGGATTTGTCCGGCCCGATCAAGGTCTGGGGCGTCCCGGTGTCCAACGGCATGAAAATGGCCGTTGAGGAGATCAACGCGGCCGGCGGCATCAACGGCCGCAAGCTGCGGATGATCCTGGAGGACAACGGCTACGATCCGAAGCGGGCGGTGCTGGCGTCGCAAAAGATGGTCGAACGCGACAAGATTTTTGCGATGGTCGGTCCGATGGGTTCGCCGACCGTGCTCGCCGCGCAGGACGTCCTGTTCGATGCCGGCGTGTTGCAGCTGTTCCCGCTGACGGCGGCCGAATTCACCTTCAAGTTCGATCCGTCGAAGCCGCAGGAGCGGCTCAAGTTCAACAACCTGCTGCCCTATATCGAGAGCACGCGCGCCGCCGTCAAATACATGATGGAAGCGAAGGGCTTCAAGAAGCCTTGCATCATGCACCAGGACGATGAGTACGGCAAAAACGTGCTCGACGGCTTCAACCAGCAACTCGAAGCCATGAAAGTGCAGCCGGCCTCGATCACGAGCTACAAGCGCGGCGCCTCCGACTTCAGCGCGCAGGTCGCCAAGATGAAATCCGACGGCTGCGACATGGTCCTGCTCGGCACCGTGATCCGCGAAACTATCGGCGCGATGACCGAAGCCAGGAAGCTCGGCTGGGATGTGACGTTCCTCGGCGCCACGCCGACCAACGTGCTGGAAGTGCCTACCCTCGGCAAGGAAAACGTCGAGGGACTCTACGCCGCTGCGGCCTTCGAGATTCCCTACGAAGACACCGCCAAAGGCAAGGTCAAGGACTGGCTCGCCAACTACAAGAAGATGTTCGGCACCGACGCCAATACCCAGGCGATCATCGGCTACAACGCGGTGGAGACGTTCGCTCACTATGCGAACAAGGCCGGCAAGGACTTCACCGGCCAGAAGATGCTCGATGCGCTCGAAGACGGCGATTCCTTCCAGGATATCTTCAGTTCGCCGCCGACCAAGTTCTCCAAGACCAATCACCTCGCCACCACGGTGACGCAGATCCAGCTGATCAAGAACGGCCGCTGGGTGCTGGTCAAGGACAACCTGATGTTCTGTGAGTTATCCAGGGTCCAAATGAAAGGGCTGCGTGCGCTTCTCGCACGCAGCCCTTTTCGTTGGGTCCGGAGCTATTTCTTCGGACGGACCGCGTCGGCGGTGCCCTGGATGAAGGCCTGGATCTTCACCACATCCTCGTCCTTCAGCTTGCCGGTGAAGTCCGGCATGCCGCGATCCTTGAACGGACCGTTGAAGACGATGTCCTTCAGGTTGATGATCTCCTCCTTCGGGACGAAGCCGAGGTTGCGGACGTTGCCGCCATTATCGACGCCGGGGACGGCATGGCAGGTGGCGCAGGCGGCGACATAGAGTGCGGTGCCGTCGGGCACGTCCTTTGGATCGTATGGCACGCCCTCCAGCAAGCCCTCGGTCTGATACTTCACGAACTCCGGCGGCTTCGCCTTGCCGCCGAGCGCGAAGGTATAGACCGTTCCCGGGCTTCGCAGGTCGGTCGCGCGGTCGGTGATGCCGAACACGCCGCCCCAGCCGACCGCGACCGAAACATACTGGACGCCGTCGACCATGTAGGTCGCCGGTGCAGCGACCACACCGGTGCCGGTCGGGGTCTCCCAAAGCTTCTCGCCTGACTTGGCGTCATAGGCGATGAAGCGTCCGTCCGCGGTGCCTTGGAACACCAGATTGCCGGCGGTCGTGAGCGTGCCGCCATTCCACGGCGCCACGTATTCGGCGCGCCAGACTTCCTTCTGTGCGACCGGATCCCAGGCCAGCAGGCGGCCGAAGATGGGCGCCTTCGGCGGCGTCGCGTTGAGCATGAAGCCGACATTCCAGCCCGTGGTGCCACCGAATTTTCCCGGCGTCGGTGCATTTTGCTCGAACGTTTTTTCAGCTGTAAAGTTGACCGGCACGTTCTGTGCCGGCAGGTAGACCAGCCCGGTCTGCGGATTGAACGACATCGGGTGCCAGTTGTGCGCCCCATACGGGCCGGGGACGGTATCATAGGGCTCGTCGCCGCGTGCGGACGGCACCTCGATCGGCCTGCCATCGGCGTCGTAGCCGGTCGCCCAGTTCACATCGACAAAATTCTTCGCCGAGATGAACTTGCCGTTGGTGCGGTCGATGACGAAGAAGAAGCCGTTCTTGGGCGCGTGCAGAATGACCTTGCGCGGCGCGCCCTCGATATTGATGTCGGCGAGGATCATCGGCTGGGTGGAGGTGTAGTCCCAGTTGTCGCCGGGCGTCTCCTGATAGTGCCAGGCATATTTGCCGGTGTCGGCGTTCAGCGCCACGATCGAGGCCAGATAGAGATTGTCGCCGCCGGAGGGGCTGCGGATATTGCGATTCCACGGCGCGCCGTTGCCGGTGCCGATATAGACCATGTTCAGCTCTGGATCGAAGGTGATGGAGTCCCAAGGCGTGCCGCCGCCGCCGTTGATCCACCACTTGCCGGCCGGATCCCAGGTCTTGGCCGCCGCTTCCATCGAGGCGTCCTCGAACGGTTTTGAGGGATCACCCGGCACCGCAAACCAGCGCCAGACCTGGTTGCCGGTTTCCGCGTCGTAGGCGGTCACGTAACCCCGCGCGCCATATTCCGCGCCGCCCTGCCCGATCAACACCTTGCCGTTGAATACACGCGGCGCGCCGGTGATGGTGTAGGAATGATCGTGGTCGATCAGCGTATCTTTTTCCCACACCTTCTGTCCGCTCGCGGCATCGAGCGCGATCAGCCGCCCATCATAGGAGGCGACGAAGACCTTGCCCTTGTAGAGCGCGACGCCGCGATTGACCGTGTCGCAGCAGCCTTTGTAGCCCTGCTCGCGGTTGACGCCGGGGTCGTAGGTCCAGATCTTCTTGCCGGTGCGCGCGTCGATGGCGTGCACCACGCTCCACGACGCGGTCTGATACATGATGCCGTCGACCACGACCGGCGTCGCTTCGACGCCGCGGGAGGAATCAAGGCTGTAGCTCCACACCAGGCCGAGGCCCCTCACATTGTCGGAATTGATCATGT
This sequence comes from Bradyrhizobium sp., assembly GCA_049674245.1. Classification (GTDB taxonomy): domain Bacteria; phylum Pseudomonadota; class Alphaproteobacteria; order Rhizobiales; family Xanthobacteraceae; genus Bradyrhizobium. Next base: position 21,784 of record JBATYU010000160.1, read on the forward strand.
GGAGCTTGCTGAAACGCGTTTCGGCATAGTCGAGGCCGATGGTCGGCCAATCATCCGAGGTCGCCGTGTTGGCCCTGACCATGGCGCCGTCGACCGCCGATGTCACGGTCTTGATGTGGTTGACCGATGCCTTCGGCTCGCTCTGCGCAAACCCGCTGCCGCAGGAAACGGCGAGGCCAAATCCAACCGCGGCCGCGAGCCATGCGAGGCGCGCCCGCTTGGCTCCGTGCTTGGCGATATCGGGAAAAAAATGGCGAGCAGAATCGACGTGCGGCAAGCGTGTCATCTCTTCCTCCCAATGACCTCTCACGGATCGGCCGGGATGGTATGCCGGTCGCAACGATGGCGTCAATCGAACGACGATGCGAAAGCAAAAAGAGAAAATCTGTGTCGTCATTCTTTCGCCAAACGAAACGCGAAGGGCGGGATGCGCTGCAGCAAGCCAGCTGAATTCCGACAGGCGAAATTCGCGCTGGAAAAACTGAGGCGCGCGGGCCGAGGTCGAGCTTATTGGCGCCCGAGCGCGATGGCCAAATCCACCGGCGGCAATGCGGTCGAATTGCAGAGCCAGCTTCCGCTGCCGGTCTTTTGAAACGCGAAGGTCTTTTCGATCGTGAGCCGGTGCGCGACACCGAAGCTGTCGCGGCTTGCGCGGGACGGCTTTGCCTTGCCGGAGGTCAAATCCCAGCAGGTGCCGGTGCAGCTCGATGCGACCGGGCTGCAGACCGCAAAGGGCGAAAGCACGATCATCTCGACCTCGGCCGTTACCAGCGCGCTTTGGTCTGCCACCTCGCTGTCGATCTCAAACACATGGCTGACCCTTAGAAAATCCTCACAGCTGTTGGCCGCGTGAATTTGGCTGACGCATAGGTCGACCGCATCGGCGTTGGGGGTCGGCGAGGGCAGGTGCCGTCCGAAGACCCGCGTGGGATCGCCCTTGGCCGCGGCGATTTCGGCGGTCTTTTGGCTGAGATAATCCGCAAGACAACCCTCCGACGAAGACAGCTCACTCAACGGTACATTGTCCTTGCCCGCCAGATCGCATTTGCGGTCGCGCTCTCTGGTCCACCTTGCATATTCGGCGAATGCGTCCTTCGCGTCGTCTTCCTTCAGCCTGGCGATCAAGGCGAGGACGTGGCCGTTGAGCTCCATCTCGGCAAGGGCAAGCGACGGGTCGCCGCATATCAGGGCACCGGCGGCGGTGTTGGCGGCCAGGCAATCGAAATTCGGGTCGCGCAGGATCGCGATTCTTTCTTCGCTTTCCTTGAGCAGGCAGGCGTCCACGGGTTCGATGTCTTCGAAGCGAACCGCCTCCTGTCCGAACACGCCACAGCTCAAATTGCGATCCCTGATCCACAGCACGTTCTCCTCGATCGCAAGGCGACGATCCGCAATCCGGTTCAGCCTTTCCTGGGTCGCGCCGTTCAGTTTTGCGGCGACGGCGTTGAGTTCGGGGTCTCCGCAAAACAGTTGCTCCGCGGGATCCCGGATCGTCTCGCAGTGGTTCGTGTTGAAGAGCGGGAGCACATCGCTGATCGATCGATCCGGATCAGCCTGGGTTTCCGCAACAGCGGGAAGCACAAGACCGACCTGGATTGCAACGATCGCCCGTACAACGGCCCGCATCCTCAAATCCCCACCCCAAGAAGCAAAACGTTGGCGCCGGCCATGCTAGCTTCTCAAACGCCGCGGCGAAATGGAATTTTGGATCGGGTCTTTCCAGCTGACGCGCCGGCGTTGCGTCCGAAATCTAATTGGCGAGTGGGATCATGCCGGGCTGGACCGCTAGGTCAAGCGCGGCGGAGGGTGCGACGTCCTGTACCGGCGTAGCGGCGATCAGCGGCGCATCGTCATATTTCATGACGCCGGAGCGGCCGATGACGAACAGCGGCCGGAAATTCCTGACATAGGAATCTTCGACCATCGCCATGCGCAGGTTGTCGAGCATCAGCCAATGACCATCGAGCCGCACCGCGGCGACGGCATGATCCTCGCCCAAAATGGTGTTGCGCATGACGACGATGCGCAGATCGTCCGGCGAGATACCGGCCAGACTGAGGGCTGCGAATTTGGCGATCGCGTAATCTTCGCAGTCGCCGGCGCCGCGATAGAATGTGGCGAGCGGCGAACTCCAGACGTCGATTTCGCCGTATTGGGCAAGATCGCTCATCGGCCGGATCGCGAGATTGATGGCGCGATTGATCTGGCCGAGCCGCGCGCGGCCATCGTGCTCTCTGGCATTGTCCACGATGGCGAGAAATTGCAGCGCGGCGGGAGCGGCGCAGCGCTCGCGATCGCCGTCGCAAAGCGCGAGCTGCACCCTTTCGTCGTCGAGCTTGCGCTCAACGCCGCGCCACTTTTCGTGCAAGCCTCCGAAGGAGAGCGGATATGCGATGAGCCCAAACGGCTCCGTCGATCGGCTGGCCATCTCCAGCGATCCGGACGAATCCAATGTGGCTGCGCGCGAATTCAATGCTGGCAAAAGCAAGGCAATGCCGCACGCGAGCGCAATAGCTCGCAACGCGTGCGAGTGGCCGAAGGTTCCCATCTGACGCCCCGTGTCCGGGCATCGGCGAGGTGTGCGTTAAAGCCCGCTCGTGACCGGATCTTTCGCGGGCGATGATGGACGAGGAGACTATTATTCTGCTTAAGGCTGCACTTTTGGAACCAAAAAGCGCGAAACAGGCTGAAAGGCGTCCGGATGTCTTGCCGACAATTTTATCGATCGCCGGCCCTCTGCGAGCGGAGGCTCCGCGAAGCACAGAAAAATACTTGTCGGAGTTGTATTGCTGCCGATTTCCGCTGGATATGGCTAATTTCGCCAGATTCGCGGATTCTGTCATCCAGGTCACAGTTCCAGCCGGAATTTTGACGTATTGTCCTGACCGGGAAGGCAGGGGAAAGATGATCGAAGTATTGCGTTCAAGCTCTATACGCTGGACGACTTCAAGAAGCTTTCTAATCCACGTGGACTGCGCTTTTCTGCTTGATAATCCAGCCAGCAATACTTTGTGACCCCACAAATCTGACCGGATAACGCGCGAATAGCCGTCGTTACGAGACGACGTCACACAAGCACTAGATGGTTTCGCGATCGCCGGACCGATGATATGCAAGATTAGACCGTTGAAATTATATAGTTATTAACCAATTGCGGTGGCCCATTGAATTACGCTGGCAAATTTGACGCCACGATTGCCGCTGATGGCCCCGGTACGCATCATTCTCCCGCGTACGTCCATTTCGATTCACCGCACGCCAAGATTCCGCCGGACGCGATCGTCGTTACCGACGCGCATCTGCTTTTCAACGCGGACTTCAAACGGTCCGGCGTCGACCTGATCCTGTCCAAGGACGACGCCGAACTGGTGCTTCACGATTACTTCAAGGGCGAGAAGCGCGCGCCGCTGGCCTCGCCCGATGGCGCGCATCTGACCGGCGATCTCGTCAACGCGCTCACCGGCCATGTTCAATACAGTCAGGCCGGCGGTGCGGCCGCCGCAAGTCATGTCATCGGCCACGTTACCAAGCTTGCCGGAAGCGCGACCGCGATCCGCAACGGCGTCTCGATCCTTCTGCACCAGGGCGACAATGTCGAAAAAGGCGACGTCGTCCAGTCCGGCGCGGACTCGACGCTCGGTATCACCTTCATCGACGGCACTGTGTTTGGTCTGTCGTCAAATGCGCGAATGGTGCTCAACGAGATGGTCTACGACCCCAACGGGTCGAACAATGCGTCACTGATGAGCCTGGTGGCGGGCACCATTTCATTTGTCGCCGGCGAGACCGCCAAACACGGCGACATGAAGGTCGACACCCCGGTCGCGACCATGGGCATCCGCGGCACCGCGGTGCTGGTCGAGATCGACTTCACCGTGCCGCAAGGCGCCAGCCAGCCTGACGCGAAATTCCAGGTCCTGGTCGAACCGGACGGCACCACCGGCTCCTACATTCTGTTCGACAAGACCACGCTGCAGCCGATCGCGGTGGTCAATCAGGCCGGCCAGCAAGTCAGCATCAATAATGGCGTCGTCAGCACCAGCGCCAGCCAGTTGTCGCCGGATTTGCAGAAGCTGATCACCGACGTGTTTCAGCAGAAGTTCGCGGCCAACGACTCCAACACCAAGCTGACGCAACACACCGACTCGACCAATCCCGACCTGTTCAATGGTCAGCTCATCAAGACCGCCAGCGGCGCCACGGCGACGCCGGTATTTCTGGTCACCGGCACGGCGCTTGGCAGTTCGACGCCTCCGGGACAGGGGAACGGACCTTTAAGTGGGCTGCAGCACGTCGATCAGGCGCCGGTAGTCACGGTGGGCTCTGGTACTACCAATGAGATTCTTAAAACCACCCACAGTACGACGCCCGATCTCGCGTCCAATATAATCACTTTCAACGACATCAATGTCGGCGACCAGCCGACCGCAACCACGACCTTCGATAACTACACGTATACGGACGCGCACGGCAACGCCATGGCCGCAAATCCGTTGCAATTGGCCGACGTCAAGGCGACGGAAGTGAACCTGGTCGTGGTCCAGGGCCCCGACAACACCAACACCGGTCAAGCGAGCTGGACCTACCTCGTACCCGACAAGGCTTTCGACTTCCTGGCCGCCGGCGAAACGCTGACGCTGACCTACATCGCGGAGGTCGACAGCAACTACGCGCCGAACAACTTGAAGACGCTGGTGCCGTTCACGATCACCGTTACCGGCACCAACGACGTTCCCGTGATCACCACCGATAAGGTGGTCCAGACCATCACATTTTCGGGCGGCACCAGCACCGGCGGGGGGCCGCTGATTTCGGGCGATGCGACCTCGGGAAAGTTCGCTTTCACAGATGCCGACCTGACCGATACCCACACGGTCACCGCGGCCTTGACCGGCTGGAAGATGTCCGACGGGTCGGACGTGCCCCCCGGGCCGCTCGATGCGTTCAAAGCGGCGCTTACGGCCTCGATCGTCGAGCCGCAGGACGACAGCACTGGGACGGGCACCGGCGCCATTAGTTGGCAGTTCGCCGACCTTCCGGCTTACGACGCGGACTTTATCCCGATAGGCCAGACGTTGACGCTGACCTACACGGTGACCTTGACGGACTCGCAGGGCGCGACCGACACCAAAACCGTTGAAGTGACGATCACCGGCACCGACCATGCGGCGGAGGTGTGGATCCACACCATGGGCGACGGTTCGCCGGACGGCTCGCCTGGCGGCTTGTGGAGCACCGCGCAAAACTGGGAAACTCGGCTCGTTCCGAAGGCCACAGACGACGTCATCATCATCACCGACCAGTTGCACGGTCTGACGCCGTCTTACCCCGTCACGATCGATGCGTTGACGTCGGCCGTCGCCCAGTCGGTGACGATGAACGATTTCGACGTTCCTAACC
>JBATYU010000161.1:0-1949 GCA_049674245.1 Bradyrhizobium sp.
GGGCCGGCGACATCCTGATTGAACTCGACCCGACCGTCAACGAAGCGGAACGCGATCACCTGCGCAACGACCTCCTCGCCGAGCGGCTCAACATCGCCCGCTTGCGTGCGGCGCTGGCCGGCGGGGATGATCCCTCGGCTGATTTCACGCCGCCGGCCGATGCAGATCCGGAACTGATCGCTACCCAGCGTCAGCTTTTGCAGAACCAGGTGACCGAGCATCGCGCCAAGATCGCCGCGCTGGTCCGTCAGCAGGCGCAGAAGGAAGCCGAGCACGCCACGACAGCGGCGACGATCCATAAGCTCGAGACGATTATTCCAGTGATCCAGTCGCGCGTCGACATCCGCAAGACGCTTGTGGAGAAGGAGTTGGGCTCGAAGCTGAGTTATTTTGAGGTGTTGCAGCTCCTGGTCGAGCAACAAGAGGAGTTCGGCGTTCAAAACAGCCATCTGAACGAGACGGAGGCGGCCGTTGCCGCGATCCGCGAGACGCGCGGTCAGGCGATGGCGGAATATCGGCACACCATCTCGGACGATCTCGCCAAGGCCGAGCAGAAGGCCAACGGGTTGGCCCAGGACTTGATCAAGGCCGAGCAGAAGACCAGGTTTCAACTGTTGAGCGCTCCGGTGGATGGCGTGGTGCAACAGCTTGCCGTTCACACGGTCGGCGGCGTGGTCACGCCGGCGCAGCCCCTGCTGGTGGTGGTGCCGAGCGACAGCCGGCTGGAGATCGAGGCCATGGTGTCAAACAGCGACATCGGCTTCGTCCACGCCGGGCAACAGGTCGAGATCAAGGTCGATACCTTCAATTTCACCCGCTACGGCCTGCTGCACGGCGCGGTGCTTTCGGTCTCGCAGGACGCCGTGATCCGCGATCGCCAACAGGACCGCTCAGGCGACCGGGCGCCAGGAAGCGCAAACGAGACCAGCGAGCCTAAGGGCCAGGAATTGAACTACAGCGCGCGCATTTCGCTCGACCGCACCCAAATGCAGATCGACGACAGGATGGTCAACCTGTCGCCCGGCATGGCGGTGACGGTGGAGATCAAGACCGGATCGCGGAACATTCTGAGCTATCTCCTGTCGCCGTTGCGCCGCTATCGGCAGGACACGTTGCGCGAGCGGTAGGCTGACAAGCGATCTTCGTTCCTGCAACAACCACTTGAAGATCGAGCTATCGCGAAGTTGAGAGGACCGATGAATTTCTTCTTGAAAGTGCTGCTCAACGCTGGTTGGCTTGCCGCCATTTTGGCCGTCGAGGTATCAGCACAAACGCCGTCACCGTTTGAACTGCGCAATGGAACGGTAATCGCCACCCTTCATGCGGAGGGCGCGCAAATCTACGAGTGCAAATCTGATTCCTCCAAGTCTCCGCCGCAGGCTCACCCGCTGACGTGGCAATTTCGCGAGCCTATCGCCACGCTCATCGTTGGTGGGCAATCAATTGGACGGCACTACGCCGGGCCAAATTGGGATTACATCGATGGCAGCGGGGTGAAGGGCAGGGTGGTCGCGAGTGCGCCCGCGGCTACTTCGAATGATATTCCGTGGCTGGAAATCGAAGTGGTCGAGCATCGCGACGACGGCATCCTGTCGGATGCGACGACCGTTCAGCGTATCAACACCAAGGGCGGGCTCGCGCAAGGATCATGCGAGGATGCCGGCCAATATCTCAGCGTCCCGTACGCCGCGGACTATGTGTTTCTACGCAAGAGCTGACGATGTGGGCTTGTCCCTCTTTATAGTGGAGGCTGCGCCTGGTTGGCGGAATAGCTCTTCGGGAACGGCAGCAATACGACCGACATCGAGACGCAACCGATCTCGCCTTCAACGTCGAACAGAACACCGTGACCGATGCCTAGGCCGCGCGCGGCTGCCATCGCGTCTGCGGACGGATGCCGATCCACTCGCCGACCGGGTTCCTGAACAGGTGCACGGTCAGATTGGGAT
>JBATYU010000162.1:0-1681 GCA_049674245.1 Bradyrhizobium sp.
ACCTGGCACCGCTCACGCCGTCTCGGCAAACAATTCACGGCCGATCAGCATGCGGCGAATTTCGCTCGTGCCTGCCCCGATCTCGTACAGCTTGGCGTCGCGCCACAGACGGCCCGTCGGATACTCATTGATGTAGCCGTTGCCACCAAGCGTCTGGATCGCTTCCCCGGCCATCCAGGTCGCCTTCTCCGCGGCGTAGAGAATGGCGCCGGCTGCGTCCTTGCGGAGCGTGCGAGAATGATCCGCCCGGTCGCTGGCCTGGCCGACCGCATAGACATAGGCCCGGCAGGCCTGCCAGGTGGTGTACATGTCGGCGATCTTGCCCTGCATCAGTTGAAACTCGCCGATGGACTGGCCGAACTGCTTGCGGTCGTGCACATAGGGGATGACGACATCCATGCAGGCCGCCATGATGCCGAGCGGGCCGCCCGACAGAACGGCTCGCTCGTAGTCGAGTCCGCTCATCAGGACCCGGACACCGTCGCCAACCTTCCCCAGGACGTTCTCGGCCGGAACCTCGCAATCCTCGAAGAACACCGGATAGGTGTTTGAGCCGCGCATGCCGAGCTTGTCGAGCTTGGTGCCGAAACTCAAACCCTTGAACCCCTTCTCGATGATGAAGGCGGTGACGCCTTTCGGTCCCGCGCCGGGATCGGTCTTGGCGTAAACGACGAGCGTGTCGGCGTCACCGCCATTCGTGATCCACATCTTCGAGCCGTTCAGGACGTAGCGGTCGTCTTTCTTTTCGGCCCGCAGCTTCATGCTGACGACGTCGGACCCGGCATTCGGTTCGCTCATCGCAAGCGCGCCGACGTTCTCACCGGACACGAGCTTGGGTAGATACTTTGCCTTCTGCTCGGCGCTGCCATTGCGATGCAGTTGGTTGACGCACAGGTTCGAATGAGCACCGAAGGACAAGCCGACGGCCGCCGAGGCGCGGGAAATCTCCTCCATGGCGACCATATGCGCGAGATAACCCAGCTGAGCACCACCGTATTCCTCGCTGACCGTCAGCCCGAGGACACCGAGGTCTCCGAGCTTGCGCCAGAGATCGTGCGGGAAAAGGTTCTCCTCGTCGATCGCAGCAGCGCGCGGGGCGATCTCATCCGCCGCAAACCTGTTGATCGTGTCGCGCAGCATTTCGATATCTTCGCCGAGCGAGAAGTTCAGCGTCGTCAGATTGCCCATGGGACTCTTCCTGGATTTTGGAGCCGCGCTGTCGCGAATTGCGTCACCAGCCACGCGACGCCGTTGGGCGACCAGCAATCGTGAGATCGCACAATGGAGAATCCGCGGTGCCACCGACGTACGAGTGCGCCTCGCTGTGAGCCATTTCCCGCGCCCTTATGGCTTTTGCTAGTGCAGGAACCACTACAGCGCGACCGAGCACTTTTCTTGCCAATTGGGTTGCAAATCGTGCCAAGATAGAGGGATGAAGCAGATTGCTGCAACGCCGGTCGCCTTCGTCAGGGCTATGGTTTTGGCCTATGAAAAGTATGAAAAAGACCCGGGAGGAGCGCTTCGGCAGGCACAAATCACGCCAGAATTGCTCATGCTGCCGAACGGCCGGATCACGGCGTCGCAGATGGAAACGATCTCGGGCCTGGCCATGCAAGAGCTCGACGACGAGGCGCTGGGGTGGTTCAGCCGGCGGTTGCCCTGGGGCAGCTACGGTATGCTT